>DASRUH010000025.1:0-18838 GCA_035655535.1 Methylomirabilis sp. (SeqCode) | reverse complement strand
ATCGACCGGATGGAACGCGAGGGGATCGTGAGTGCTCCCGATGCGCGGGGACATCGGGCGGTCCTCAAGCCTTGGCTCGGTGGGCATTGAGCCCCGTCCCGCTCCTGGAGTGGCTGTCCCGGCGCGGGGCCCCGACGGGCGGGGGGTGGGATGACGACTCGATCGTTTTTCGCGGCGAATCTGCTCGGGGTCCTGTTCGTCGCCCAGCCCCACGGGATCGTGGAACGCGTTCAGGGCTTTTACGAGGGGACGACGGATCTCAAAGGTCAGTTCGCTCAGCGTGTCGAATTGGCGATGGGGCAGGTGGAGGAAGCCCGCGGGATCTTTTATCTGCAACGCCCGGGGAGGATGCGGTGGGAGTACGAACAGCCCGAACGCCGGCTCCTCGTGACCGACGGCTCGCGTCTGTGGATGTATACCCCTGCGGATCGCCAGGTGATTGTTCAGGATCTCAAGGCCGCCCTGACGTCGATCCCCTTCAATTTCCTGGTGGGGGCCGGCCGGCTCACCGAGCAGTTCGTGGTGCGGTCGGCGACGGTTCGCGGCGATTGCTACCGCCTGGTGCTGACGCCGCGACACCCCGATGCCCATCTCGCTGAGTTGGAGATGGAGGTCGAGAGGACGTCGCTCCATATGCGGTCCCTGATCTTCCGGGATCCGTATCAGAACCGGACGATCATGCGCTTTTCGCATCTCGCGGTCAACAGTGGCCTTCTTCCCGATCTCTTCTCCTTCGTGCCGCCATCGGGGGTCAAGGTTCTCCGGGCAGAGGAGCTGTATTTCCGCTAGCGTTGGAGCCGAGAGGCCGGAGCACGGGCGCACCGCGACGGGCCGGTGAACAGTCGTCACACGGCGGAGAGGACGGGCTCATGGCAGGCATGCGCCTTGCAAAGCCCCCCAGGAGGCCTTCCGGCGTCATCCCCCTCCGGTGGGAGCCGCGGGTGACATCGGGAGGTGCATCGGCCCGGCGCATGGGCCACAGAGGCGGGCGGTGCTCCGGGAAGAGCCGCACCGGCGAGACCGAGGGGGCCTGAGGACGCGATGGAGCAGGTCAAGCAAACGATCCCTCGACTCCCAGAGGGTGCCGAAGAGAAGCGAGAGGAGGCCCGTGACGCCATCCTCCTCGTGGCGCGCGATGCGGAGATCGCCCGGACCGTCCCGGAGATGCTCCGGCGTCACGGGGTCACGGTGTTCACCGCCGCTTCGGGGGAGTCCGCCATCGCGCTCCTGCGGGCCAAGCCGGTCGGCGTCGTGCTGCTCGACAGCAGGATGACCGACGCCGACGGACGGGCGGTGGGCGACGAGCTCAAGGCGCGCCGGTCCCACCGATACACACCGGTCATTCTTATCGCCGCGACAGAGGCCGAACGGGACCGCATCCTCGGCCTGGAGGTTGAGGTCGATGCGATCGTGACCACACCGCTCAATCCGGAGGAGCTCGGCGCGACCGTCCGGGCCCACCTCGGTACCCGACGGCTGATCCAGCAGGCCCTCCAGCAGAGCCGGGAGTTCGGCTTCCTGAGTGCCCTCGCCGAAGCGGTCGATCGCTCGCTCAACCGGGACGAGGTCCTCCGCACGGCGCTGGAGAAGGTCCGGGAGCTCGAGGAGGTGCAGTCCGCCTACATCCTCCTGCACGAGCCGGAGAGTGTCGCCCCGGTCATCATCGGCGAAAGCGGTGCGGCGTCCCGGGAGGGACGACCCGCACCTGTCGAGGCGGAGGTGCTGCGGGAAGGCCTGCCGCGGCGCTTTGCGGACCTCGCGCATGGCCCCGATCTTCACCCGATCCCCGTCCCCGCGGGTGCCGGATCCTTCCTGCTGATCCCCCTCTCGGATCCCGGGCGGGTCGCGGGGCTCCTGGGCGTTTTCAGCCGGCCCCCCGTCCGGTCTGACGAGCCCGCCGTGCGGCTCTTCACCGCCATCGGCCGTCACGTCACCCGGGCCCTGCACAACGCCGAGACCTACCACAGTCTGGCGAAGCAGTTGAGTCAGGTCCAGGTCCTGTCGCCCCTCCGACTCCCGTGGGCCACGTCCTCCCCCCGGGAGGGGGGCATGTGGGACATGGTCAAGCGGTTCCTGGAGACGACGCACGTGGACCGCTGCGCCATCACGCTCGCCGCCCCGGGAGAAGCGTCGGCCCACCTCATCGTCGGATACGACCGGTTCAGGGAGAACCCGTGGATCGAAGGGATCAATCTCTCCCTGGACCGGTACCCGGAGATCCGGCAGGTCCTCGAGACCCAGCGGCCGCTCGTCGTTCCTGACGTGGCCGAGGAACCGGTCCTGGCCGAGATCCGGGATCTCCTCCTCGCCCTGCCCCTCCGCTCGATGCTGGTCCTTCCCCTCCTCAGGCAGCACCAGAGCATCGGCGTCGTGACGCTGAGCAGTCGGGGACCGGTGCGGCAGTTCACCCGAGAGGAGATCGATCTCTGTCAGGGCTTGGCGGATCAGGCGGCCCTGGCCATCGAGAAGAGCGCCGTCTTTCAGGAAGTCCAGGACCGGGCCAATCAGCTCCAGACGCTCATCCACCTGACCAAGCGGATGACCGCGTCGTTGAATCTGCAGGCCGTGTATGACTTCGCCGTCCAGGCGGCGGCGGAGTTCCTGGGTGTGCCATGCGTCTGCCTCCTGGTCTTGGACGACGAGACGCGCGAACTCGTGGTGCAGGCCAGTTACGGCCTGCAGGAGTTCCCCGAGTGGTTGGCGGATCGTGTCCCGTACGGCGCAGGGCTCATCGGACGGATCATGGATCAGGGGGAGCCGCAGTACGTGGCCGACGTGCGGCAGGAGGCGCGCTGGCTGAACAAGCGGTTCCTGGAAGAGGCGGGCATCGCCTCCTTGGCCGGCATTCCGCTCCTGAGCGAGGGGCGTGTGTTGGGGATGCTTCTGGTGTTCACGCGGCACCGCCGCTTCTTCAGCCCCGATGAGCGCGCCCTCATGGCCGCCTTCGCCAGCCAGGCGGCCGTCGCCATCGCGAATGCCCGGGCGTACCAGCAGATCGAGCGGTATGCCTCCACCGTGGCGGAGTTGTACGAGGCGGCCACGCAGGTGAGCGGGTCCCTCGATCTGGACGAGACCCTGCAGAAGATCGCCCGGGGCGCCGCGGCCTCGACGGACGCGGCCTCCAGCACCATCATCCTTTTGGATGAGTTGGGCGAGGTCACGCACGTGGTCGACTGGGGGATCGGGGAGATCGAGGTGCGGCGGAAGGGCATCTCGCGTCAGGTGTGGGAGACGGGTCGGCCGGTGGTCATGCCGGATTTCGCGATGGTGCCGTCCGGGACGGTCAATCCGCGATTGCTGGCACTCGGCCGGCGCGCCGGGGTCTGTCTGCCGCTCCAGGTGCGCGAGCGGGTGCGGGGGGTGATGTGGGTGCACTACAATGAACCCCGTCGCGTCGCCGAGGAAGACCTCCACCTCCTCGCCTCGTTCGCCAACCAGGCGGCCATCGCCATCGAGAACGCCCGGTTGTTCGCAGAGACGCGGCGGTTGGCCAACACCGACGCCCTGACCGCGCTCTACAATCACCGGTATTTCTACCATCTCCTCGACACGGAGGTGAAGCGGGCGCGGCGGTACGGCCGCGCGCTGTCCCTGATCATGCTCGATATCGATCACTTCAAGCAGTTCAACGACCGGTACGGGCACCTGGCGGGGGATGAAGCCTTGCGGTGCCTGGCCCAGATCCTCCGGAAGAATTCGCGGCGGGTCGATACGGTGGCGCGCTATGGGGGGGAGGAGTTCGCCATCATCCTGCCCGAAACCGACCTCAGTCAGGCGGCGGTGCAGGCCGAGCGCCTCCGGGCAGCCGCGGCGGAACAGCAATGGCCCGAGGGGCACCTCACGATCAGTGCCGGGGCGGCGACCCTCACTCCGGAGATGACCCGGGTGGAGGATCTGGTCCGGGACGCGGATCGGGCCCTGTATCAAGCCAAGGCCGCCGGACGGAACCAGGTGTGCCTGGCCTCCCCCCAACCCCGGTGAGTGTCTTGACACTCGTCGGCACTCCCTCTACGCTCACCCAGTGACCAGACCCCCCTTCGTCCACAGGGTGACCGTGCTGATCGCGACCGGTGCCTACGTCGGCTTCGTGCCGCGGGCCCCCGGAACGCTCGGGAGTCTCCTCGGGCTGCTGCTGTTGTGGCCCCTCGGTGCAGGGACGGCCCAGGTCATCGTGACGCTCGTCTTGATGGGGGCGGGCATCGTCGTCGCCGACCGGGCGGCACGAATCCTCGGGGCGCGCGATCCTGCCGCCATCATCATCGACGAGGTCGTCGGCATCGCGGTGGCGACGGCGCTGCTTCCCCCCCGGATCCCGGAGCGCGCCGTCGCGTGGGTCCTGTTTCGCCTCTTCGATATCACCAAGCCCTTCCCGGCGCGGCAGGCGGAGCAGCTTCCGGGAGGGCTCGGCATCGTGGGCGATGACGTGGTGGCGGGGATCTACGCCAACCTCGCGGTCCGGGTATGGCTCCTGTTCTCATGAGAACCAGGATTGCAGAAATCGTCAGTGTCGGGACCGAGCTGCTCCAGGGGGCGCTCGAGGACACCAACAGCCGCTTCCTCGCCGAGGCGCTCCAGGGGATCGGCGTCGAGGTGGCGTACCGGAGCGCGGTTGGCGACGACCCGGACCGGATCCACCGGGTGCTGCGACAGGCCCTGGATCGGGCCGTCGTGGTCGTCGTCACCGGCGGTTTGGGCCCGACGGAGGATGATTGCACTCGGGAGGCGCTGGCGCGGCTCAGCGGACGGCCGCTGGGCCTTCACCGCGAGACCCTCACCCGGATCGAGGAGCGATACGCCCGTCGGGGGGTCCCCATGCCGCAGGCCGCGGGGCGTCAGGCCGACCTCCCCGAGGGCTTTCAGGCGCTGCCGAACCGCCACGGGACGGCTCCGGGCCTCCTGTGGAGGCAGGGGGAACGCCTCCTCGTCGTGCTCCCCGGGCCGCCGCGCGAGATGCGTCCCCTCTTCACCGAGCAGGTCCTGCCTGTGTTGCTCGAGGCGGCGGCGCCGGCCCGGCGGATTCGCACGCGGACCATCAAGGTCTGCGGGTTGATGGAATCGCAGGTGGAGGAGCGGATAGACGACCTCCTGCGCGCCGAGGCTCCCCGCATCGGTCTCTTGGCCCGCCCGGGCGAGATCCATGTGCGCGTCACCGCATCCGGCACGGAGGAGGGGGTGGGCGAGCAACTCGACCGGTGGGAGCGCAGGCTGCGGGAGCGGCTTCCGGACGCGGTCTTCGGGGTCGATGGGGAGCGATTGGAGGAGGCGGTGGGGCGCCTGTTGCGACTGCAGCAGAAGACCGTCGCGGTGGCCGAGTCGTGCACGGGCGGTCTCATCGCGCACCGGATCACCAACGTCCCCGGCAGCTCCGAGTATTTCGAGCGCGGCATCGTCGCGTACAGTGATCGGGCCAAGGAAGAGCTCCTGGGGGTGCCTGCGGGACTGATCGCGCGGCATGGGGCGGTGAGCGCGGAGGTCGCCTGCGCGATGGCGGCCGGCGTCCGCCGGGTCGCGGGGAGCGCCGTGGGCATCGGGGTGACCGGGATCGCCGGCCCGGGCGGCGGGACCGCCACGAAACCGGTGGGGCTCATCTACGTTGCCCTCGCCGACGCGCAGGGCGAGCAGTGGTCCGAGCACCGGTTTGCCTTCGAGCGCGAGGAGAACAAGTTGTGGGGCTCGCAGATGGCCCTCGAGATGCTCCGCCGGCATTTGCTGAAGACCGCGGGGCCGGCGTAGAGCGGCGTGGGCGGCACCGGCTCCTCCAGGGCGTTGATGCGACTCTTCATCGCGATCAACATCGATTCCTCCCTGCGAGATCCCCTGGCGGCACTCCAGGCGCGGCTCAAGCAGGCAGAGGCGCCGGTGCGCTGGGTCAAGCCGGAACATCTCCACTTCACCCTGAAGTTTCTCGGCCCGGTGCCTGAGGCGCGGCTCGCGGCTCTCCGGGAGGCCTTGCGGTCCTCCCTAGCCGGCGTCACGTCCTTTCCGCTGTCGCTCGAGCGCCTCGGGACCTTCCCGCCCAAGGGGAGGCCACGGGTCGTCTGGGTCGGCGTCGGGGCGGGTGCCGGGGAGATGGGCAGGATCCGCGAGCGCATCGATACCACCCTCCTCCCCCTCGGTTTCCCGCGTGAGGGACGCCCCTTTCAGCCGCACTTGACTCTGGGTCGCGTCAAGGAGGCCGGGCGGGTCGATCACCTGCTCGAGGAGCTGCGCACGGTGCCCATCGGTGAGATCGGTCGCATGCAGGTGCCATCGGTCGAGCTCATGCACAGCCAACTGCATCCGGCGGGGGCCGTCCATACCGTCATCGATGCGGTCCCTTTGGTCGGGGCCACATGATGCCCGCGCCGGGGGAGACGGCCCGGTTGCGGAAGGCGGCCGAGGAGATCTTCCAGGCGGCCCTGGATGCCGCCGACCCACGGGCCGCGGTGCAGGCCCACCTGCGGCGTGAAGGGGAGCGGCTGCAGGCGGACGGCGCCGTGTACGATCTCAGCCGCGGACGGGTCTCTGTCGTGGGCGCGGGGAAGGCTGCG
Source organism: Methylomirabilis sp. (SeqCode) (assembly GCA_035655535.1). Taxonomy (GTDB): domain Bacteria; phylum Methylomirabilota; class Methylomirabilia; order Methylomirabilales; family CSP1-5; genus CSP1-5. The sequence goes on along the minus strand of DASRUH010000025.1, from coordinate 12,308 downwards.
GCCGCGATGGCGGCCGCCCTGGAAGAAATCCTGGGTGATCGGGTGCGCGATGGCGTCATCGCGGTGAAAGATGGCCACGCCGTCCCCCTGCGGCGGATCCGGATCCATGAGGCCGGCCATCCGATCCCCGACGCGCGCGGCCTTGAAGGCGCCGCCGCCATCCTTGCGCTTGTCGCGGACACGGCTCCGGAGGATCTCGTGGTCGTCCTCATCTCCGGCGGGGGCTCGGCCCTGCTTCCCGCGCCCGTCGAGGGCATCGCCCTTGCCGAGAAGCAGGATATGACCCAGGCGCTCCTCGCCTCTGGCGCACCCATCGAGGAGATCAACAGTGTCCGGAAGCATTGCTCGCGGATCAAGGGAGGGCAACTGGCGCGGGCGGTGCAGCCGGCGTCATGTCTGACCTTGATTCTCTCCGACGTCATCGGCGACCGGCTCGACGCCATCGGCTCAGGGCCCACGGTCCCGGACCCGACGACCTACCAGGATGCCCTCGAGGTCCTGCGTCGGTATCGGCTCGCCGATCGGGTGCCCCCGCGCATCCGGCGGCACCTCGAGCGGGGGGCGCGGGGGGAGGTTCCGGAGACGCCGAAGGCCGGCGATGCCTGCTTCACCCGGACGCGGAATCTGATCGTCGGGAACAACCTCCAGTCGCTCCTGGCGGCGCGCGCGCGGGCGGAACGGCTGGGTTTTCGGACCCTGCTGCTGACGACGGCGCTTCAGGGCGAGAGCCGGGAAGTCGGCCGGGCGCTGGCCGGCATCCTCCTCGAGATGCGCCGGTCCGGCCATCCGCTCTCTCCCCCGGCCTGTCTCTTGCTCGGGGGAGAAACGACCGTCACGGTCCGGGGGAGGGGGACGGGGGGCCGCAACCAGGAACTCGTCCTCGCCGCGGCCGACGCCATCGCCGGCGGGAGCGGCCTGGTCGTCTTCAGTGCGGGGACCGACGGGACCGATGGTCCGACGGACGCGGCGGGAGCGATCGCGGATGGGGAGACCCGGGCGCGGGCGAAGGGCCTCGGGCTCGATCTGAGCCGCGCCCTGGAGGACAACGATTCCTATCACTTCTTCGCGCGTCTCGGTGACCTCGTCACGACCGGACCCACCCTCACCAACGTCATGGATGTCACCATTCTCCTCGCCGGCTAAATGTTCACTCGCACCTCCGTGCTCCCCCGGTCACAGCAATCGAGAGGCACGGTCCCGCCGAACCGTCCGTTCCACGGCCCGCGTCCGTCCGACGTGTAAGTTTCCGACTGGTGAAATTTGAGAAGATGCCGACAACGACGCGCTCGGAGGAAAGGAAATTGTTTGTTGACTCCGCCAGAATAAGCATATATTTTAAGCATTTCTCGATAGGACGAACCGATGTTTGACCGACTCTCCGACCGACTGCAGGGGATTTTCAAGAAGCTCCGGGGCCACGGGAAGCTCACCGAGGCCCAGATCGCCACGGCGCTCCGCGAGATCCGCCTGGCCCTGCTCGAGGCGGATGTCCATTACGGTGCCGTCAAAGACCTTCTGGAGCGCGTCCGCGAGCGGGCCCTCGGCCGCGAGGTGCTGCAGTCCCTGACCCCGGGACAGCAAGTCGTCAAAATCGTCTTCGACGAGTTGACGCTCCTTCTCGGAGGGCAGGGGAGCGAGCTGAAGTGGGCCGGCCGGCCGCCGTCGGTGGTGCTGCTCGTCGGGCTGCAGGGGTCGGGAAAGACCACGACGGCCGCCAAGCTTGCAAGACTGCTCAAGGGCCAAGGACGCACACCGCTCCTCGTGGCGGCGGATACTCGCCGCCCCGCGGCCGTTGCCCAGCTTCAGGTGCTCGGCGCCACAATCGGGGTCGAAGTCTTTGCCGATGCGGGACCGGCGGCGCAGGAGATCTGCCAGCGGGCGATCCGGCACGCCCGGTCCCGCGGTCTGGACCCGGTCCTCGTGGACACCGGAGGACGGCTCCACATCGACGGGGAATTGATGACCGAGCTCTCAGCGGTCGCCGAAACAGCGGATCCCGTGGAGATCCTCCTGGTGCTCGACGCCATGACCGGCCAGGATGCCCTGAATGTCGCCACCGCCTTTCACAACGCGGCGGCGCTTACCGGGTTCATCCTCACCAAGCTGGACGGGGACGCCCGGGGTGGGGCGGCCCTCTCGGTGCGGGCGGTGACGGGACGCCCCATCAAGTTCATCGGCGTCGGCGAGAAGCTCGAGGCGCTCGAGCCGTTTCATCCCGAGCGCATGGCCTCGCGGATCCTCGGCATGGGTGATGTCCTCTCGCTGGTGGAGCGGGCGGAGGCCGCCGTGGATCGAGAGCGGGCGGCGACGCTCATGCAGAAGATCGAGCGGGAGACGTACTCGCTGGAGGACTTTCGCGAGCAGCTCGCCCAGGTCCGCCGCATGGGGTCGCCGGAGGAGCTGTTCGGAATGTTTCCCGGCTACCCTGCGGGCGGGCCCGCGCCGCACCTCGACGCCACAGCCCTCACCCAGATGGAGGCGATTTTGAATTCCATGACGAGGGAGGAGCGGGGGAAGCCGGCCCTCCTGACGGGGAGCCGCCGCCAGCGGATCGCCAAGGGATCCGGGACCACGGTGGCAGACGTCAACCAGCTCTTGCGGCAGTTTCAACAGACTCAGCGGCTGATGCGACAGGTCCTCCAGGCGGGGAAGAGGGGCAAGTGGAAGGGCGTCCTCCCCCTGGGGTGAGGTCGGATCGATCGCGTGGAGGGAGGTGATCGGATGGCGGTACGGCTCAGATTAAAGCGGATCGGCGCAAAGCAGCGGCCCATGTTCCGGATCGTGGTGGCGGACGGACGAACCCCCCGGGACGGCCGCGTCATCGACAGCATCGGGGTGTACAATCCCCTCCAGCAGCCCACCGGATTGACCCTTGATGAGGAGAAAGCCCTCTCCTGGCTTCAGAAAGGTGCGCGGCCTACGGCGACGGTGCGGGTACTCCTCTCGACCGCTGGGGTGTTGAAGCGGTTTGAGAGCCTCAAGAGGGCTCGGACATCCGCCTGACAGTCAGCACGGCTCATCTCATGGGACCTCTGAGCACTACCCACCCTCCTGAGCGTTTCCTGGGGAGGGCCGTGATGGCACTGGGGAGGCGGACGTGTTAAAGGAATTGGTCGAGTTTGTCGCGAAGGCCTTGGTGGATAACCCCGATGCGGTGGCGGTGGAGGCGGTCGAGGACGAGAAGACGACGACCTTGCGTCTGAAGGTGGCCCAATCGGATCTCGGGCGCGTGATCGGGAAGCAGGGGCGGACCGCACGGGCCATGCGCACCCTGCTGCACGCGACGGCGGCCAAGTCCCGACGACGGGCGGTTCTCGAGATCGTCGAGTAGCGGCGAGTGGCGCCTGAGCGGTTACTGGTCCTGGGACGGGTCCTCGGACCTCGTGGGCTGCGCGGCGCGGTCAAGGTGAGGTCTTTCGCGGCAGTGCCCGCGCTCCTTGCCCCGGGTAGCGCGGTGATCCTGCGCGGACCCGGGGGCGCATGGGAGGTGTCACTCACAGGGGTCCAGGCACTCCGGGAAGGGCTGGTGGTGACCTTCCAGGGCATCGACAGCCGGGAGGCGGCCGAGCGACTGCGGGGGCACGAGATTTGCGTTCCGCGGGCCGCCGCCCCGCCACTCCCGGAGGCGACGTATTATCATGGCGACATCCTCGGCCTCCACGTGCATACGGAGACGGGAGAGCGGCTCGGCGAACTCGTGGACATCTGGCCGTCCGCGGCCCACGACCTCTACGTCGTGCGGGGGGACAAGGGGGAGTGGCTGCTGCCCGCGGTGCGGGCCTTTATCCTGGGGGTGGACCTGGCGCGGCGGGTGATGGTCGTTCGCCCGATAGAAGGGTTGGTGGACCCTGAGACAGTATGATATCGTGACACTCTTCCCGGGGATGTGCTCGGGGCCCCTCAACGAGAGCATCCTCAGGCGGGCGCAGGACAAGCGGCTGGTCGAGTTCCGGGTCCACGACCTACGCGGATGGACCCATGACCGGCATCGGGTGGTGGACGACGTCCCGTACGGCGGCGGGTCGGGGATGGTGCTCAAGCCGGAGCCGTTCTTTGAAGCCATCGACGCCCTGCGGGCGGCCGAGAGCCAGGTGCTTCTCCTCACACCGCAAGGCGAGCGGTTCGATCAGACCATGGCCTGCCGCCTCGCGGAGGCACCGCACCTGATTCTCCTCTGCGGCCGGTACGAAGGCTTTGATGAGCGGGTGCGGAGCCTGGCCGATCGGGAGATCTCTATCGGCGACTATGTCGTCAGCGGGGGCGAGCTGCCGGCTCTGGTCCTCATCGATGCGGTGGTGCGGCTCATCCCCGGGGCGCTGGGCGATGCGGAGTCGGCGCACCAGGACTCCTTCGCCGGGGGGCTGCTCGAGCATCCCCAGTACACGCGCCCTCCGGTGTATCGGGGCCTCCGGGTGCCCGAGGTCCTCCTCTCGGGCGATCATGAGCAGATTCGCCGCTGGCGCCGGAAGGAGACACTGCGCCGCACCCTGCAGCGCCGACCGGATCTGCTCGAGCGCGCGGCACTGTCGGCCGAAGATCACGGATTCCTTGCGGATATCCGTGGCATAGAGGATGGCGAAATGACCAACACGCGGAGCGGCCATGAACATCGATAGCCTGATGAAAGCCGTCGAGGCCTCCGCCCTGCGGACCGATCTCCCTTCCTTCCGCCCCGGGGACACGGTGCGGGTGTACGTCACGGTGAAGGAGGGGGAGAAGGAGCGCCTCCAGGCCTTTGAGGGGATCGTCCTGCGGCGGCGGAATGCCGGGCTCGGATCAACCTTTACCGTTCGGAAGGTCAGTTACGGGGTCGGGGTCGAGCGGACCTTTCCGCTTCACTCACCGATGATCGATCGCATCGAGTGTCTCCGGACTGGCCGCGTCCGCCGCGCCAAGCTGTATTACCTGCGGGCGCTGCGGGGAAAGGCGGCGCGCATTCGGGAAAAGCGCGGAGCCGCCGACACCAAGGCCTGAACTGCCACTCGGCCCGCACATCGCGCGCTGGGCGCGGGTGTGGGTCTGGAGGAGGGGAGTGCGAGGCCGGAGGTCCGAACGGGGCCGTGACCCGGCGATCACGGACCGGAAAGGGGGACCGGCGGGCATCGAGGACGCGATACGCCGGAAGGGATTCCGGTGCCTGGCCGGGGTGGATGAGGCGGGGCGCGGGGCGTTGGCCGGGCCCGTGGTGGCGGCCGCCGTGATCCTGCGAGACGGCCGGCCGATTCCGGGCGTGACCGACTCGAAGCGGCTGAGTTCCACGCAGCGCGACTTCCTCTACCGCCGGATCGCGGAAGAGGCGGAGGCGGTCGGCGTCGGCGTGGTCGACGTCTCGATCATCGAAGCGCAGAACATCCTGCGCGCGACGCTCTTGGCGATGGCGCGCGCGGTGGCGGATCTTGGGGTCCCGCCGGACGGGGTCGTCGTGGACGGACTGGCGGTGCCTGCGATCGATCTCCCGGCCTTCCCCGTCCCCGGGGCCGATCTCGCCTGTCCCTCCGTCGGTGCCGCGTCCATCGTCGCCAAGGTGACGCGGGATCGGCTCATGGGGGACTATCACCGGACCTATCCCGCGTACGGGTTCCACCGGCACAAGGGGTACGGCACGGCCGCGCATCTTCTGGCCATCGCGGAGCACGGGCCGAGCCCCATCCATCGGAGGACCTTTGCCCCGCTCCGCCAGATGCCGCTGCCCCTGGTCCCTGGAGGGAGGGCGCCGTGGTAGACCGGCGGACGGTCGGGATCGAAGGGGAGGCGGCGGCGCGGCGGTATCTGGAGGGACTCGGGTTCCGGATCGTGGAGGAGAACTTCACCTGTCCGCTCGGGGAGATCGATCTCATTGCCCGGGACGGAGAGGTGCTTGTCTTCGTCGAGGTGAAGGCCCGGCGCTCCACCCGCTTTGGCACCCCGGCGGAGGCCGTGCATCCGCGAAAGCAGCGGCAGATTCTGCGGGTCGCCGAGGCGTACATGCGTGAGCGCCGTCTGCGGGTGCCCTGCCGGGTGGATGTGGTGGCTGTCGAGTTTCCACCCCAGGGCGCCGCGCCGCAGATCGAGTTGATTCGGAACGCGGTGCAGGGGACAGGGTCCTCGGGGAGGGTGGAATGAAGCCAACGGCCGGTGCGGGGGCCCCGGAGGAGCGGGACCGGATCATCGCGTATACCTGTCACGGCTGCGGGGCTCGAGGCGTGGATCCCCGCAGGAGCAAGAAGGGGAACTACACCTGCCCCGAATGCGGGGATCAGGTGGAGATCAGCGAGAAGCGGGTGGTGAAAAAGCAGGACCGCTAGGCGGATTTGACGCCCCCTGCGGCGTGTGTTATCGTCAAAAAACCCTCGGGGACGAGGGGTTCTTTTTGGGGATCGGGTTTACCGAACGGTAGGTAAATGACAACGAAGGCGAGAATTGAGCAGGTCGCCAGGCGGGAATTCGCCCGGCAAGGGTTTGACGCGACCTCGATCCGTCAGATCGCCGCCGAGGCCCGCATCACCAAGCCGGTCCTCTATTACTACTTCAAGAACAAGCGCGATCTCTTCCTGAGCCTCCTCGAGGAGGCCGTGGCCCCCCTGTGCGATGAGGTGGAGCGGATCGCCGCCGGGCACGGCACCCCGCGCGATCGGATGAGCGGGATCATCGCCGCCGTTCTCCGGTTTGCGGAGAAGCGGCCCGACGAGTTCAGGCTCTTGCATCGCGCGGTGGAGCGGCGCGAGCGGGAAGTACAGGTCCTCGCGCAAAAGTACTTCCGCCGGAACTTCCGGGCCATTTCGGGCGTCCTCCAGGAGGGCGTGGAGCGGGGAGACTTCCGCTCGGTCAATGTCCCCCAGGCCACGTTCAGCGTCATCGCCATCCTGATCTACTACCTGACGCGCGAGCATGTCATCGATGCGATCCTGGAGGAGCGGGGGGCATGGAAGGCCCTGATGGAGACCCTGGATGGCCACATTCTCGCCCTCGTGGCGGTCTGAGGTGCGGACGTGACCGGGCGGTGCGTGCGGAGAGGACTCGTGGTAGTCCTGACGCTCATGGGGACCGGCAGGGCCGTCGCCCAGGGGCCCCCGCCTGTCGCCGTCGCGGTGGCGCCGGTCGTCGAACGGACGGTCGAGCGCGAGATCCAGGCGGTGGGGACGGTGGAGGCGAACCGCTTCACGACCGTCAGCGCGGAGGTCGCCGGGGCCGTCGCGCGGTTCGATCTGCGGGAAGGGGAGCATGTGGCGAAGGGGCAGATCCTTGCCCGCCTGCGCCGCAGCGATCTCGAGATCGCCCTGAAGGAGGCGGAAGCGAACCTGGAAGAGAAGCGGGCGCTCCTCGTGCGGGCGGAGCAGGACCATCAGCGCTTCCAGGCCCTCTTTGCCGAGGGGGCCATCAGCGCGGCCGAGCTCGACCGGGTCGGGGCCGGGGCGCGGGCCGCCAAGGCGCAGAAAGAGTCGGTCGAGGAGGCCTTTCGCAAGATCGCCGATCAGCTCCGGCGGACGACGGTCGTCGCCCCCTTCAGCGGCTACATCGTGAAAAAGCACGTCGAGGTGGGCCAGTGGGTCGAGGAGGGGGGGAAGGTGGCCGACCTGGTGGACATCGACACCGTCTACATCGTGATTCCCCTCAACGAGCGGGACATCGGGAAGGTCCGGCGCGGAGACGGGGCATCCGTCATTGTGGACACGTACCCCGGGCGGACCTTCGCCGGCCAGATCGCCTACATCGTTCCGCAGGCGGATCCCGGCAGCCGCAATTTCCCGGTGAAGATCCGGGTGGATAATTCCAAAGAGCAGCTCCTCAAGGCGGGGATGTTTGGTCGCGTCCGCATCCGCTACGGCGAGCCGCGCCAGGCCCTCTTCATCCCGAAGGACGCCCTGGTCCTCCGGGGGAAGGAACAGATCGTCTTCGTCCTGGACACGGCACGCGTCCAGCTCGTGCGGGTGGAGACCGGCCAGGCCCTGGAGGATCACGTCGAGGTCGTCACGGGGGCTCTCAAGCAGAGGCAGGAAGTCGTGGTCGCCGGCAACGAGGTCCTCCAGGATGGATCGCCGGTGCAGGTCCGCCGGAAGGGAGAGGCGCGGTGAAGCTCATCGAGGCATGCATCAAATGGCCGGTCACGGTGTGGGTGGGGGTCCTGCTCGGCCTCCTCTTCGGGCTCGTCTCCATCCTCCGCCTTCCCCTTCAGATGACCCCGACGATCGATCGCCCCGAGATCACCGTGGAGACCGAATACACAGGGGCCGCGCCCTTGGAGGTGGAGCAGGAGATTACCGACCGCATCGAGGAAAAGCTCAACTCGGTGGAGAACCTGACCGAGATGACCTCCACCTCCTTTGAGGGCAACAGCCGGATCATCCTCCAGTTCGACTGGGGCATCAACAAAGATGTCGCCCGGCTCGATGTCTCGGAAAAACTGGGGCTCGTGAAAGATCTGCCGCCCGACGCCGAGCGGTCGATCATCCGGGCGGTCAACACCGACGAGGAGAATCCTATCGCCTGGATGGTGGTCGTGAGTCCCCGTCCCGTCAACGAGGTCTGGGAGGAAGGGGATGACGTCATCCGGCCCCGCCTGGAGCGGATCCCGGGGGTTGGGACCGTCTGGATGTTCGGGGGAGAGAATCGAGAGGTTCACGTGATCCTCGACCCCCAGGCCATGAGCGCCCGCCAGATCACGGTGGCGCAGGTGCGGGAGGCGTTGCTCGGGGAGAACCGGAATGTGAAGGGCGGGAACATCAATGAGGGGAAGCGGCGGTACGTGGTCCGGACCCTGGGGCAGTTTACGGACATCCGGCACATCCCGAACGTGGTCGTGCGCCAGGACAACCGCGGCCCCGTCTATCTCCGCGACATCGCCCGGGTCGAATTCGGCTACGAGGAGAAGGAGCGGGTGGTCCGGGTCTGGGGCAAGCCGGCCGTCGGCTTCGGCGTCCTCCGGCGGACCGGGGCGAACACCATCGAGGTGATGAAAGGGATCAAGGCGGAGATCAAGAACCTCAACGCCCTCTACCAGGGGAAGGACATCGAACTGGTCCAGGTCTATGATGAGACCGACTACATTTTCGATGCGCTCAGCCTCGTGACCGACAACCTGTATGAGGTCTCGCTGCTGACCGTCGTCGTGTTGCTCTTTTTCTTGCGGAGCATCAGCAGCATTGCTGTGATCGCCCTGTCGATTCCGATCTCGGTGATCACGACGTTTGTCTTTCTCGACGCCCTCGGGCGGTCCCTGAATATCGTGATGCTGGCCGGCCTCGCCTTTGCCGTCGGCAATGTCGTGGACAATTCCATTGTGGTGCTGGAAAACATCTTTCGGCATCGGGAAATGGGGAAGTCCCGCACCCAGGCGGCGTTGGATGGGTCGGGCGAGGTGTGGGGGGCCATCTTGGCGTCCACCCTGACGAATTTGGCCGTATTTCTCCCGCTCATCTTCGTGCGAGAGGAGGCGGGCCAGCTGTTCCGGGATATCGCGATTGCCACCTCGATCTCCACCGCCCTGTCCCTCGTCTGTGCCCTGACCATCGTCCCCATGATGGCCTCGCGGGTCCTGAAGGTCGGCTCGGGGACGGTGCGGCATCCGGGCCTCCGTCGGATCCTGGATCGGGTGCGGCTGGACTGGCTGGGGGAGGCGTTCAGCACGGGTCTCGTCCGATGCCTCTCCTGGTTACGGCAGGGGGTGCGGCGGCGGATCGTCCTCGTGCTCGGCATGACGCTCGGCTCGCTCGGCATCAGCCTGCTCCTGATGCCGCCCATCGATTATCTCCCCCAGGGGAACCGCAACCTCATCTTCGTCATTGTCCGGACGACCCCGGGCATCAACATCGATCAGCGGGAGGCAATCCTCAAGGAGTTGGAGCAGCGGTTCGCCCTGCCCGAGATCCACCGGATGTTCGCGGTGGCGAGGGTCGAAAACACGCTCATGGGGGCCATCATCAAGGAGGGTCACAACGACCTGCCCGGGATGCGGCGGGTGATCGAGGAGATGCGCAAGCGCTCGGTGGGGATTCCGGGGACGGAGGGGATCTTCATCACCCAATCTCCTCTTTTCCGCCGCCGGGGAGGGTTCATCGGCGGCACCAACATCGAGGTCGATGTAAAAGGAAACAACCTCGAGGTCATTCAGGATCTCGCGGGACGCCTGCAGCGCGAGCTCGTGCGGTTTCCGGAGGTCAACTTCGCGAATACGAGCTTTGAGAGCGGGAACCCCGAACTGCAGATCCGCGTCGATCGCTCCAAGGCGGCCAATCTCGGGTTGAGCGTCAGCGAGGTCGGATACGTGATCGAGACGATGGTGCACGGGACGCTGGCCGGCCGGTTTCGTGAGGGCGGCAAGGAGCTGGACATCGCGCTCAAGAGTCCCGCGCTCGAGATCCAACGGACCCAGGATCTCGACCAAATCCTCCTGATGGCACCCGGCGGCCGGCTGGTGAGGCTCTCGGACATTGCCCTGGTCCGGTACGAAACCGGGCCGACCAAGGTCGAGCATGTAGACCGGGACCGGGCCATCAAGCTGACGGTGAATATCAAGGGCGACATTCCGCTGGAATCCGCGGTGAAGATCGTGACGGAGCAGGCGGTGGCCCCGGTGCGCCGGAGCCTCCCCTTGGGCTACACGATTGGCGTCAGCGGGCAGGCAAAGGACCTGGCCGTCGCCTGGAATTCCATCAAGTGGTCGTTTCTCCTGGCACTCACCGTGATCTATCTCCTCATGTGTTCGCTGTTCGAATCCTGGGTGAGCCCCTTCATCATCATGTTCAGCGTCCCCCCGGCCCTGGTGGGAGGGGTGTTGGGGCTGAACATCATGCATGCGATTGAGCCCGCCGTGAAGTTGGATGTCGTCAGCATGCTCGGCTTCATCATCATGGCCGGGATTGTCGTTAACGCCGCGATCCTCTTGGTGGACCAGGCCTTGAACCACATGCGGGAGGGCATGGACCCTCAAGACGCCATTATCGAGAGCGCCCGCAACCGCCTGCGCCCGATTTTCATGACCGCGAGCAGCATCTTCGGGTTTTTCCCCCTGGTCGTGTCGAGCGGCCCGGGCTCCGAGCTGTACCGGGGCATGGGTGCCGTGCAGCTTGGGGGGATGGCCGTCTCGACCCTGTTCACGCTGGTCCTCGTCCCCACCGTTTTCTCGCTCTGGATCGATGCCCAGGCGGCCCTCCGGGTCCTTGTGCGGCGAAAGCCCACGGGTGAGGTCGCGGCTGGCGAACTGGCCCATGGGGTGCACCCGACCGGGGACCTGGCGGACGGGCATCATCCCCCTGCACCGGTCCAGGCCGCCATCAGCGACGGACCGGTGCACCGGGATCGGAAGTGAATTTTCACTTGATCGGGGGCGGCCTCTTCCACTACCATGAGCCGAATTTCAGGCGCGGCGAGGGCTTGGCGAAGGTGCTCGGCCAGCATGGGAGTTCTCATCGCTCTCTATGAAAAGGATACGAGATCTCTTTAGCCATCAAGAACACACGTATTCGTTTGAACTCTTTCCGCCGAAAACTGACAAAGGCTTCGAGAATCTCCTGAAGACCATCGCGCAGCTCTGTGAGCTGAACCCGGATTACATCTCGTGTACGTATGGGGCGGGCGGGGGGAATCGCGACAAGACCTTCGATGTGGTCCAACACATCGAAGTACAACATCGCGTCATTGGCATGGCGCACCTCACCTGTGTTCTCAATACGAAAGACGACATCAAGGCGATCGTGGAAGACATCAAGGCCCGGGGAATACGAAATATTCTGGCCCTTCGCGGCGATCCGCCCAAGGATCAGCCTGACTGGCAACCGACGGATGACAATTTCAAATATAGCAGTGAACTCGCCGCATTTATCCGTGAGAAGTACGGTGACTATTTCGGCATTGCAGTGGCCGGATTTCCCGAAGGACATATTCTGTGCCCGGACAGGGAGAAGGATGCGGAATTTCTGAAACTGAAGATTGACGCCGGAGCCAACTTTGTCATTACGCAGTTGTTTTTTGATAACACGGATTACTTTGCATACGTCGAGCGTCTGCGCACAATTGGGGTGGACGTGCGGGTGATTCCCGGGATTTTGCCCATAACCAATTATGAGGCGTTGCTGCGATTCTGCTCGGTATGCGGCGCAACCGTGACCGACGACGTGAAGAGAAGGTTTGCACCGTTACAAGATGATCAGGAGGCGACGGTCAAAGCTGGTATTGAGTTTGCCATCCGCCAATGCCGGGAACTCCTGGATGGCGGCGCCCCGGGGATTCATTTCTATTGCCTCAACAAAGTGCATCCGACCGCTGAGATCTTACAGGCGGTCAGATGACAGGGTCGCGACGAGCGCCGGGGGCCCCCCCGGTCGGACGCCGGA
>DASRUH010000024.1:0-2934 GCA_035655535.1 Methylomirabilis sp. (SeqCode) | reverse complement strand
GGGGGGAGCCGGCGGAGGAGCCGGCTCCGGCGTCGGGCGAGGAGGAAGCGCCTTTTTAGGCCCGGGAGGCACGCGGCGCCCAGGACCGAACAGGGGGAGAGCGCATGGCCGTGATGAAGCGACGGCGGACGTACCGTCGCCACAAAATCTGCAAGTTCTGCGTGGACAAAGTGGGGCAGGTCGACTACAAGGATGTCCGCCGGCTCAGGAATTTCGTGACGGAGCGGGGGCGGATCATTCCGCGCCGCATCTCAGGCACCTGTGCGCCGCATCAGCGGCAGCTCACGGTGGCCGTCAAGCGGGCCCGCAACATCGCCCTGCTCCCCTTCGTCTCCGATCTCGGATAGGGGGCCGCCCATGCGGGTGATCCTGATCCAAGAAGTTCCGAATCTCGGTCGTGCGGGGGATCAGGTCGATGTCGCGAGAGGCTATGCGCGCAACTACCTTATCCCGCGCAAACTCGCCGTGGAGGCGACCGCAGCCCACCTCCGCGCCCTGGAGCAGATCACAGCCCAGGCCCGCCAGCGGGAGGAGCGGCTCACACAGGAAGCGGAAGCGCTCGCGGGGCGCATCCGGAGTCTCACCGTGACGATCGCCCGGCCGGCCGGGGAGCAGGAGCGGCTCTTCGGGTCCGTCACGTCGGGCGATATCGCCGAGGCGCTGGCCGCGCACGGGGTCCATCTGGACCGGCGCAAGATCGCCCTCGACAGTCCCATCAAGGCGCTCGGCACCTACGCCGTGCCGGTGCGGCTCCACCGGGCGATCGGGGTGGAGATCCAGGTGCAGGTCGTGAGTGCGTCGCGGTAAACGCCCCGTGACCGAGAAGCCTGACCGTGGCCCAACGGACCGCAAAGACCTTTGACAAGATCCCGCCGCAGAACCTCGATGCGGAAGCGGCCGTGCTCGGGGCGATCCTGTTCGATCGGGACGCGCTCCTCAAGGCGTTGGAGGTGCTGCGGCCGGAGCATTTCTACCGCGAGACGCATCGCATCATCTTTGCCGCCTGTCAGGATCTCTTCGAGCGCAACGAACCGGTCGATCTCATCACCCTGGCCAATGAACTGACGCGCCGTCAGCAGCTCGAGGGGATGGGCGGCAGTCCGTATCTCGCGACGCTGGCCGAAGGGGTTCCCACGGCGGCCAACGTCGTCTATCACGCCTCGATCGTCAAGAGCAAGGCGCTCCTGCGCGAGCTGATCAGCGCCTGCACCTCCATCGTCGGCTCCTGCTACGAAGAGGCGGAGCCGACGGAGACCATGCTCGACCTCGCCGAGGCGCGCATCTTCGACGTCTCCAAGGACCGTATCCGACCGTCGTTCCGGCCCATCAAGGCAGTCCTCAAGTCGACCTTCGAGGATATCGAGCGGCTGTATAGTCGGAAGGGGCATGTCACGGGGGTCCCGACCGGTTTTGCGGATCTCGACAACCTCACGGGGGGATTGCAGCACTCGGATCTGATCATCATCGCCGGACGGCCCTCCATGGGAAAGACGAGCTTCGCGCTGAGCATGGCGATGCACGCCGCCATGGAGGAGCAGGTGCCGACGGCCCTCTTCAGCTTGGAGATGTCCGTGAGCCACGTGGTGCAGCGGATGTTGTGCGCGGAGGCGCGGGTGGAAGCCTACCGCCTGCGCACGGGTCGCCTGGGCGACAAGGATTGGCCCAAGCTCACCACGGCCGCCGGCCGGCTCTCCGAAGCTCCCATCTACATCGATGACACGCCGAGCATGAACGTGCTCGAACTCCGCGCGAAGGCGCGGCGGGTCAAGGTCGAGCACCGCATCGGCCTGATGATCATCGACTATCTGCAGTTGCTCAAGGGGGGAGGACGGTTCGAAAGTCGGCAGCAGGAGATGACGGAAATCTGCCGATCCCTCAAGGCACTGGCGAAAGAGCTGGAGACCCCGGTGGTGGCGCTTTCCCAGCTCAGCCGGGCGGTGGAGGCCCGGGACAACAAGCGCCCGCAACTCGCGGATCTCCGCGAGTCAGGGGCCATCGAGCAGGATGCGGACCTGGTGGCGTTCATCTACCGCCCGGGGTACTACAAGGCCCTCCAGAGCCCCGACGAAAAGGAGAACTACGAGGCCGAGCTCATCGTCGCGAAACAGCGGAACGGTCCCACCGACACGGTTCCGCTCACCTTCAGACGCGAGTACATGCGCTTCGAGGATGCGGAGGTGACCCGGACGCCACCGCATGACCTCGCCTCTCAGCTGAGCAGCTAGCCCTTCCGTCACGATCCATGGCGAAGATCAAAACCCATTTTGCCTGTCAGCAGTGCGGGTATCAGGCCCCCCGATGGATGGGGCGCTGTCCCGAGTGCGGGAGCTGGGGCACGCTGGTGGAGGAGCGCCCCGCCGTCGCCGGCGCGCGGGGAGGCAGCCTCCGCCAGCCGTCGGCCGCTCCTGTACCGGTCACCGACATCCAGCGCCCCGCGCTCATGCGGATCCCCACGGGGATCGCCGAGGTCGACCGCACCCTCGGCGGCGGCGTCGTGCCGGGGTCGGTCGTGCTCATCGGGGGTGATCCGGGGATCGGCAAGTCGACCCTGCTGCTGCAGGTGGCGGCGCGCGTCGCGGGGCAGGGGCGAAAGGTTCTCTACGTTTCGGGGGAGGAGTCGGCCGAGCAGATCCGGGCCCGGGCGGAACGGGTCGGCGCGCTGGCCCCCGATCTGTATCTGGTCACCGAGACGCTCCTCGAGGCGATCCTCGACCACGCGGAACGCATCCGGCCGGACCTCCTGATCATCGACTCGGTCCAGACGGCGCACGGCGCGGAGCTGGAGTCTCCCCCGGGGAGCATCAGTCAGGTGCGTGAGGTGGCGACCCGCCTGCTCACGGTGAGCAAAGAGCGGGGGATCAGCACGTGTCTCATCGGCCACGTGACCAAGGAAGGGTCCTTCGCAGGGCCCAAGGCCCTGGAGCACATCGTCGA
>DASRUH010000023.1:0-5084 GCA_035655535.1 Methylomirabilis sp. (SeqCode) | reverse complement strand
TCAAAGGGTTGAAGGAATGAGGGGATGCGGGTGAGGGGCTTTCTAGCGGCGGATGTGGTATTCGCGGCGCTTCTGTTACTGCTCCTGACTCTCGGCAATCTCCGGGGGGTCGTGGCGGTGGGGGAGGGGTCCGGTTTCGTCCTGCGATCGGAGGTCGCGGAGCCGTCGGCCCGCGACGTCCTCCCGCGCCCGACGAATGGCCACGTGAATCCCAATCGGGCCGACGCGAAGGCGCTAGCACGGCTACCGGGGATCGGGCCCCACCTGGCCGAAGCGATCGTGCGGTACCGGGAGACGCACGGCCCGTTCCGACGTCTGGCGGACCTCGAGCGCGTCCCGGACATCGGTGCCGGGCGGTTGCACCGGATGCTGCCGTATCTCACCTTAGACGAGGGGGTGACGTGGTCTACCAGGTGAAGCTGCCGGTCTTCGAGGGGCCACTCGACTTGCTCCTGCATCTCATTCGGAGCAACGAGATCGACATCTACGACATCCCGATCGCACGGATCACCGATGAATACTTCCGGTATCTCCACGCGATGCAGGAGCTGGACCTCGAGGTCGCCGGAGAGTTTCTCGTCATGGCGGCGACCCTCGTCTACATCAAGTCCCGGATGCTCCTGCCTGCCCAACCGGCGGCGGATGGCGACGTGACGGAGGAGGACCCGCGGACGCCCCTCGTCGACATGCTGCTGGAGTACGAGCGCTGCCGGGCGGCGGCGGAGACCCTTGGGGAACGGGAGAACCGACAACGCCTCTTCTTTTTCCGGAGCATTCCGCTCGAGGCTCCTCCTGGCGGCGGGCCGCTCGAGGTCAGTCTCTTCGATCTGCTCGCGGCCTTTCGGGATGTCCTCCAGCGGGTAAGTGATGCACCGGCGCTCATCCTTGATCCTCGACCCGTCACCACGGCCGAGCGGATGGTGGCCATCCTGGACCGGCTGACGACGGATGGCATGATGACCTTCGATGCCCTGTTTGCCCAGGCGGTCAGTCGGGTGGTGGTCGTGGTCACCTTTCTGGCGCTGCTCGAACTCCTCCGGCAAGGGACAATTCGGGTGGAGCAGCGGATCCCCTTCGGCGAGATTGTCATCGTGGGGGCGCAGGCGTGAGCCAGGGACTCCGGGCCATATTGGAGGCGGTGCTGTTCGCGTCTCCCGACCCGGTGTCGACCGGCCAGCTGCAAACGATCCTGGAGGAGGTGGCGCCGGCAGAGATCACGGAGGCGCTCGGTGCCCTACGGGAAGAGTATGAGAAGCAGGGGTCGGGCCTCACGATCCTTCAGGTCGCCGGAGGCTTCCGCATGGCGACGCGGCCCGATCTGCACCCGTGGGTCAATCGGCTCGCCAAGACGCGACCGGCCAGGTTGTCCCGGCCGGGGCTCGAAACGTTGGCGATCATTGCCTACCGTCAGCCGATCACCAAGGCGGAGATTGAGGCGGTCCGGGGGGTCCTCGTGGACGCCGTGCTCCGGACCCTCATGGAACGGGGGCTCATCCGGATTCTCGGGCGCAAACGCGAGGTGGGGAGGCCGCTCCTGTACGGCACGACGCGGACCTTCCTGGAGTACTTCGGCTTTCAGGATATCAGCGAGCTCCCTTCGCCTCAGGAGATTGAAGCCCTCGTGTCGTCCCGGCAGGGGGATGGAACGGGGGAGACGGGTGGTGCCGGTGCGTGAAGACGGTGCGAATGCGGCGCGGTGATGCGCCGGGTCGTGGGGAGGGCGGCGGGGCCGTATCACACACGAACATGGGGATCGAAGAGTTTCGACGGCAGATCGACACCATTGATAGCCAGATCCTGGAGCTCTTGAACCGCCGGGCCGAGATCGTGGTGCGGGTAGGCGAGGAAAAGGCGAAGGGGAACGTGGCCTACCACTCTCCGCAGCGCGAAGGCGAGATCATTGATCGCCTGACCGGAGAGAACCAGGGACCCTTCCCCACCCGGGCGATCAAAGCAGTCTACCGGGAGATCCTCTCGGCCTGCCTGTCGCTCGAGCAGCCGCTCAAAGTGGCGTACCTCGGACCCCAGGCGACCTTCACTCACATGGCCTGTATGAAGCAGTTCGGGCTGCTGGCGGAGTATATCTCCCTTCGCGGGATCGGGGAGGTCTTCGCCGAAGTGGAGAAGGGGAAGGCGGACTACGGGGTCGTCCCGGTCGAGAATTCGACCGAGGGAGTTGTGAGTCACACCCTCGACCTGTTCGTGGATTCGGACCTGAAGATCTGCGGGGAGATCCTGATGGAGGTTTCCCATCACCTGTTGTCGAAGCCAGGGGAGAAGTCGCGGATCCAGGCGATCTATTCCCATCCCCACGCCATCGCCCAGTCCCGGAAGTGGCTCGAGGCGAACATGGCGGGGGTCGCCATCCGCGACGTTCCGTCCACTGCGGCCGCCGCGGAGCTTGCCGCCCGGGATGAGACGGCGGCGGCCATCGCGTCAGAGCTGGCGAGCCGGCTGTACGATCTCAAGGTCGTGGCATCCCGGATTGAGGACAGTCCGTATAACTTCACGCGATTTCTGATCATCGGGCAGGCGACCTGCCCCCCTTCGGGCCAGGACAAGACCTCGATCCTGTTCACGATCCGCGACCGGGTGGGGGCCCTGTACCGGATGCTGGCACCCTTCGCACATCACGAGATCAATCTGACGAAGATTGAGTCCCGCCCGTCGCGCTACCGGGTCTGGGAGTATATCTTCTATGTGGACTTCGAGGGGCACACGGACGATCCGTCGGTCACAGCGGCGCTGGAAGCGCTTCGGGACGAATGTCTCTTTCTGAAGGTCCTCGGCTCGTACCCGAAGGAGCCGCTCCGCGCCAAGAGCTAAAGTGACTGGTGAATGGTGAAAAGTGAATAGTGATTGGTGAAGAGCCAGATCAGTACCCAACCACTGGCCACCACCCACCGATTACTCACCAGCACCGAGGGCGGAAGATGACCCGTAAGGAGCGCACGGTGAGTCGCGAGGCGAAATCCCTGAAAGAGCTGGCCCGGCCACACGTCCTGGGCCTTGTCCCGTACAGCCCGGGGAAACCGCTGGAGGAGGTGAAGCGGGAACTGGGCCTCGATGAGGTGCTCAAGCTCGCCTCCAACGAGAATCCGCTCGGTCCCTCTCCGCTGGCGCTCCAGGCGCTCCGCGAGGCGCTGCAGGACATTCATCGATACCCCGATGGGGGGTGCCACGTGTTGCGACAGGCGCTGAGCCGCCGTCTGGGTGTCGAGCCGCAGGAGTTGTGCTTCGGCAACGGCAGCAACGAACTGCTGGAGCTCGTCACGCGCGCCTTCCTGGGGCCAGGGGATGAGGCGGTCATGGGGTATCCGGCCTTCGTCGTGTACCGGAGCGTCTGTCAGGCGGTGGGCGCCGAGATTCGCGAGGTGCCCTTGCGGGATTTTACCCACGACCTCGGCGGCATGCTCCGGGCGGTCACCGCTCGGACCAAGCTGGTCTTTGTCGGGAATCCGAATAACCCGACAGGGACGTGCGTGTCTCCAACGGACCTGCACGATTTTCTGCGCGAGCTTCCGGCCGACGTCATCCTGGTGGTGGATGAAGCCTACCGGGAGTACGTTCCACGGCACCTGCAACCGGACCTGCTGAAGCCGATCCGGGACGGGCGCTATCTCCTCGTGCTCCGGACGTTTTCCAAGGCGTACGGTCTTGCGGGGCTCCGGATCGGGTACGGGATTGCCCCCGCGGAGATGGTGCAGATCCTGAATCGGGTGCGGCAACCGTTCAACGTGAACGCGCTCGCGCAGAAGGCGGCGGCGGCCGCGTTGACCGACGCGGCCCACCTCCAGGAGACGCTTCGGATCACCGAGGTCGGACGGCAGGCCTTGCAGTCCGGCCTGCAGGAGGTGGGCGTGGTCTGTGTTCCCAGCGTGGCCAACTTTATTCTGGTCGACGTGGGGCGCGAGGGGCGGGGCGTAGCCGATGCCCTCCTGCGCCGGGGAGTCATCGTGCGGTCCATGGAAGGCTACGGCCTTTCCACGTACCTTCGCGTGACCGTGGGGACCCCGCAGGAGAATGCCCGGGTCCTTCGGGCCGTCGCCGCCGTGCTCGGCACGCCCGAGACCGCGGCGACGTCCGCGGATGCGACCGAGGAGAGGAGTCGACGATGATCATCGTGATGCGATCCACCGCCACACAGGCGGACATCGACCAGGTGGTGGAGCGGATCATTCACCACGGGCTTAAGCCGCACATCTCGCGCGGAGTGGAACGCACCATCATCGGGGCGATCGGCGACGAACGGATCCTGCGGAACGTCCCGTTTCAGGCGCTGCCGGGGGTCGAAGAGGCCCTCCCGATCCTCAAGCCCTTCAAGCTTGCTAGCCGCGATTTCAGGGCCGAGCCGAGCGTCGTGGAGGTCAATGGCGTGGCGATCGGTGGGGCGCGTTTGGCGGTGGTCGCCGGTCCCTGCTCCGTCGAGGGGCGTCAGATGTTGCTCGAGACGGCGCAGAAGGTCAAGGCCGCCGGGGCCACCCTATTGCGCGGCGGGGCCTTCAAGCCACGGACATCGCCCTACGCGTTCCAGGGACTCGGCGAGGAGGCGCTGAAGTATCTGGCCGAGGTGCGGGAGATCACCGGGCTGCCGGTGGTCACCGAGCTGATGGATCCGCGGGATGCGGAACTCGTCATGAAGTACGCCGACATGGTGCAGATCGGGGCCCGGAACATGCAGAACTTTCGCCTGCTCAAAGAGGTCGGCATTCACCGCAAACCGGTGCTGCTGAAACGCGGCATGAGTTCCACGATCAAGGAGCTCTTGATGTCGGCGGAATACATCATGTCCGAGGGCAATTACAACATCGTCCTCTGCGAGCGGGGCATCCGCACGTTCGAGGAGTATACGCGGAACACGCTGGACATTTCGGCCGTTCCCTCCCTCAAGCAGCTCACCCACTTGCCGGTAATCGTCGATCCGAGTCACGCCGCCGGCAAATGGGATCTGGTTGCCCCCCTGACGCTGGCGGCGGTAGCCGTCGGTGCGGACGGGGTAATGGTCGAGGTGCATCCCCAGCCGGAGGTGGCCTTATCCGACGGACCGCAGGCGCTGATCCCTGATCGCTTTGCCGCCTTGATGG
>DASRUH010000022.1:0-6705 GCA_035655535.1 Methylomirabilis sp. (SeqCode) | reverse complement strand
ACGGGGCCCCAACCTTTCCAATCTCCATGAACGTTTGGAAGCCTGCCACTCTGCACTCAGAGCTCCCCGGAAATCCGCAATAGCATCTTCTAGATGACCCTCTGCATCATCCAAGAATAATGCGTCGCGAAAAATCCGTTGACCTGTATAACGCTTTGTGTTATCAGCTAAAGCAGCGTGTGAGACGAGGGGTGGCCTTCAGTAGTAGGGCGAACGCAAAGGAGGCTGAGATGTCAGCCCTCGAAATCATGGCAGAGCAATTCTGCTGGGACCACGGCTACTATCTTGGGGCTCGCTGCCCGCGATGCCACGGCGAGGCAGAGGAGTCCCTCGACCAGCGATAGGGTCTCCTGCGCACTGCGTCCCGGGGAATCGCGAAGGGCCAGCCTCACGCCCGGTGAGAAGCCAGCCAGGCGACGTGCCAGGGCTTCGATAATCAGATGTGTGACCCGCTCTCTGCGGCGCCCGTCGGTCAGTCCGCTCGGAGCGCGGCCAGGCCGGCGAGGACCTGCTCGATCTTCGCCTCGAGCTCCTCGATCCGGGACTCCACCCACGAGATCTGAGAGGCCATCTCGGCGATCTGGGTGCGGGACGGCAGGCCGAGGGCCTTCAGATACTCCTCATTGGCCTTCTTCATCTCCGTGTGGGCGGGGCCCACCGCGCCGAGGTACTGGTTCAAGTATTTCCCGAAGGCCCCCGCGAACCCCTCCGATGTCATCGCCTGCTCGAGCGCCTTCGCCCAGGATTCGATGCCCTGATCCAGGAACCCCTTCCAGAACCGCAGGACTTCCGCCGACGCCCCCTGGCTCATCAGTTGCGCGAGCGGCGCCATGCTCTGGTTGAAGAACGGCATCCAAAATTGGAAGACGTCGGGTTGCGGGGCACGAGTGAGCATCGCGAGCCAGGCCTCCATGCCCTCCTTCATCACCTGCCTCCATTGCCCGATCAGCTCCTCCGGGGACGGTGTCCCACTCATGATCGCGCCTCCATTCGCGCTCTGCGGTGCGCCCATGCCGGTTCCGTGATCACCGGCCTCTCACTGGGACCGTTGCGCCAGCCAGTCCGACACCGTTGGCCAGGCCACCTTTGCGGCCTGCCGGCCAGCGATCAACGAGATATGCCCCCCCGGCAACTCAACATACTCCTTGTCCTGGCTTGCCACGGCATCGATGAGGGCTCTGACGCACTCCGCCGGGGCGATGTAGTCGGTCTCCGCCGCCACCACCAGGACCCCGCAGCGGATCCTCGACAGATCGACCCGCTGCCCGCCGAGATAGAGCTCGCCCTTGACCAACTTGTTTCCCTGGTAGAATTCCTCCACCCACTGTTTGAAGAACGTGCCGGGAATGGGTACGTAGTCGTTCGACCATCTGTTCAACGCCTTGAAGCCTTGCACATACCGATCGTTCCCGAGGTTCCACCAGAGGTTCGACAAGGTGGTCAGATCCGCCGTCGGCTTGAGCAACTTGAACCCCGCACGGATGAGGTTCGCAGGCATCCCCCCGAATGTCTCGACGAGCTTCTCCACGTTGAAATGCCGCTTGTCCATCCAGACCGTGAAGAGTCCCGCCTTCTCGAAATCAATGGGGCCCGCCATATTCACCAGATTCCGGACGGGCGCCTCGGGATGGAGGGCGAGGTAACAGGCACTCAACGGGCCCCCCATGCAATAGCCCAAGAGGCTCACTTCCCTCGCGCGCGAGGCCTGGAGCAGCTTCTTGACCAGCATGGGGAGGATCTCGACCACGCACTCGTCCACGGAGAGCCGGTTGTCCTCATCCCCGAAGACCCCCCAATCGAGCAGGGAGAAGTCGAATCCCTGTTTCACCATGTACTCGATGAAGCTGTTTTCGGGTTGTAGGTCGAAGATGTAGGGGCGGCTGATCCCCAGGTTCGGGACCATGAGGAGGGGCACAGGGTGCGGCGTTGGGGTCATCGCCCGGTAGCGGTACAGCCGCGCCTTGCCCTTCCGATACACCAGGTCCCGAGGGGTTTGCCCCACGTCGGGTTCCGAGCGTCGCAGGCCCAGATCCATGGCGTTCGATACCCGCTTCATCTGCGCGACCATCTCCTCCTGCCACCGCCTCAGGACGTCTTGCTGCAGCTCCGGTTCTCTCTCGGTCATAACCCCCCTCGCTCCCTCTCCCCTCTGCTGTCGCACCCCATCGCCTCCGCAAAGACCGACTGGCGTGATGTTTCCCTGCCTCGCCCCCACGGAGCGCCGGCGCACGGTCGCCCGAGATCCACATCGAGGGAAGGCGAAACCCAAGCATTGAAGTGATGCGTACGGCCGGGAGGCCGCGAAGGCCGGCGCGGGGTCTCACCCGCATGGCCTCCTCGTCCTGGGATGGTGCGTGCCCCGCGGCCCGTGCTGTCTGCCCGCAGCCACCGTGGGTGTGAAAGGTGTTACGTGAGGCGTTCGATCACCAGGGCGTTCCCCTCGCCGCCGCCAGCCCCCATGGACGCCACGCCGTATCGCAAGCCCCGGTCCTGGAGGGCGGACAGGAGCGTCACGAAGATCCGGGTCCCGCACGCGCCGATGGGGTGGCCGAGGGCAATGGATCCGCCGTGAACGTTGATCTTGACGCTATCGAGATTCAACTCGCGCTCACAGCCGATGACCTTGATGGCGAAGGCCTCGTTGATCTCGAAGAGATCGATGTCCGCGATCTGCAGTCCGGCCTTCTGCACGGCCTTTCGCGTCGCCGGGACGGGGGCCATCGCCATCAGGGCCGGCTCGACGTTGCTCCAGCCCCAGGCGCGGATGCGAAACCAGGGCTTCAGCCGCAACTCCTTCGCCCTGCGCATGGAGGTGACGACGACGGCGGCGGCCCCATCGGTAATCCCCGAGGAATTCCCCGCCGTGACCGTCCCCCCCTCCCGGAAGGTCGCCCTGAGCTTGGCCAGCTTCTCGAGGGTGGTATCCGGGCGCGGATGCTCGTCCTGGGCAAAGAGGATCGGCTCCCCCTTCGGCTGGGGGACGGAGACTGGGAGGATCTCGTCCTTGAATTTCCCCGCCTTGATGGCTTCCGCCGCCCGCTGCTGGCTCACCAGGGCCTGTCGGTCCTGCTCCTCGCGGGTGATCTTAAACTGCTCGGCCATGACGTCGGCGAGGTAGCCCATGCGATGCGCGGTCCCGGGACACGTCAAGCCGTCATGGATCAAGTGATCCAAAGTCTCGAAGGAGCCCATCCGATGTCCCCAGCGGGTCTGGGGGAGCATGAAGGGGGCGCGGCTCATGTTTTCCATTCCGCCGGCCACCACGACATCGGCGGTCCCCGCCCAGATCGCCTGGGCGGCCAGCCCCACCGTCTCGATCCCCGTGGCGCTCGCCTTATTCACCGTGTAGGTCGCCACCTCGACGGGAAGCCCGGCCTCGAGCATCGCCTTGCGCGCCGGCCCCAGGCCCAGCGTCGCCTGAAGCGCGCTCCCCATGATCACCCACTCGACCTGCGCGGGCTCCAGGTTCGCCCGCTTGACGGCCTCGCGGATAACGAGGGCCCCGAGCGTCGTCGCCGGGACGTCTTTGAGACTGCCGCCGAATTTCCCGATCGGGGTCCTGACCGCGCTGACGACCACCGCCTCTTCCATCTCCCACTCCTTGTGGACGTACCCGTCGCCCGGAGCGCCACCCTCCTACAGTCCCGTGGGGGGCTTGTACTCCCCAAAGATCTCGCGCAGCACGCCACAGATCTCGCCGATCGTGGCGTACGCCTTGACCGCGTTCAGGATCGGCTCCATCAAGTTCTCCTCGCCGAGCGCCGCCTCCCGGAGCGTGATGAGGGCCTGGGACACCGCCCGGTCATCGCGCCGCGCCCGCAAGACGGTGAGCTTCGCCCGCTGGTTCCGGGCCGCCTCTGGGTTGACCCGGAAAATCGGCGTGCGGTGCTCGTCACTGTCGCAGAATCGGTTCACCCCGACGATGACCCGTGTGCCCTCCTCGACCTCCCGCTGGAACCGATACGCCTCCTCCTGGATCGCCCGCTGCATGTATCCCCGCTCGATGGCTGCCACCGATCCCCCCATGGCCTCGATCTCCTCGAGGATGCTCCAGGCCTTTTGCTCCACCGCCTCCGTCAGCACCTCGACGTAGTACGCGCCACCCAGCGGGTCCACGGTGTCCGTGACTCCCGTCTCATAGGCGATGATCTGCTGCGTCCGGAGCGCGATGCGCTGCGCCTCCTCGGTGGGGATGGCCAAAGCCTCATCGAAGCAGGACAGCGCCAGCGACTGCACCCCACCCAGGACCGCCGCCAGGGCCTGCAGCGCCGCCCGCACGATGTTGTTCTCCGGCTGCTGGGCCGTGAGGGTGGATCCCCCGGTCTGCGTGTGGGTCCGGAAAATCCACGAGCGTGGGTCCGTGGCCCCGAACCGCTCGCGCATCAGCCTGGCCCACATCCGGCGGAGCGCCCGGTACTTGGCGATCTCCTCGAAGAACCCGTTGTGGGTATTAAAGATCCAGGAGAGGCGCGCGGCAAAGGCATCCACCTCGAGACCCCGCCGCCGCACCGCCTCGATGTACGCGATGGCGTTGGCGAATGCAAAGGCCATCTCCTGGGCGGCGGAGGCACCGGCGTCCCGGATGTGGTAGCCGCTGATGCTGATGGGGTTCCACCGCGGGACGCGGGTCACGCAGTACGCGATGAGATCGGCGGCCAGCCGGAGCGACGGTCCGGGCGGAAAGATGTACGTCCCGCGGGCAACGTACTCTTTCAGCACATCGTTCTGCACCGTGCCGGCCAGTTGATCCCGTGGCACCCCCTGCTGATCCCCCACCGCGATGTACATCGCGACGAGGATCGCCGCCGGGGCATTGATGGTCATCGAGGTCGTCACCCGATCCAGGGGGATGCCGGCGAAGAGGGTTTCCATGTCCGCCAGGGAGTCGATGGCGACGCCCACCTGTCCCACCTCGCCCTCGGCCAAGGGATCGTCCGAGTCGAGCCCCATCTGGGTCGGCAGGTCGAACGCCACGCTCAAACCGGTCTGCCCCTCTTTCAACAGGTACCGGAACCGCTCATTGCTCTCCTCGGCCGTTCCCATGCCGGCGTACTGCCGCATCGTCCACAGTTGGCTCCGGTACATCGTGGGATAGATTCCTCGGGTATAGGGATACTGCCCGGGAAAGCCGAGACGCTCCAGATACGCGAGATCGGCCGTATCCTCCGGCGTGTAGAGCCGCTTGACCGGAATGCCGGAGGACGTCGAGCACTCCTCCCGTTCCTTGACCCGCGCCAGGGCAGGTGCGAGGATCTTTTCCTCCCAGGCCCTGCGCGCCTCGGCGATCGCTTTCCGCGTGTTCTCCGTCATCGGCTCTCCCCGGTACTAATACAAACGCATTTCATCTTGCAACAATCGAGCAATAGAACAATAGACCGCAATGGAGCATTCCGCCTCCGATATCACTCTATTCTTCTACTGTTCCATTGCTCAAAAGTAAACGCACTGTGTGCGTTTACTTTAGCCCTCCACCAACCGTTTGCCAATCACATCCCGCTGGATCTCGCTCGTCCCCTCAAAGATCCGAAAGAGCCGGGCGTCCCGCCAGTACCGCTGGACGGCGTACTCTTTGGAATAGCCGTACCCCCCGTGGACTTGCACCGCTTCCGACGCGACCCGCTCCACCATGTCGGCGGCAAAGAGTTTGGCCATCCCGGCCTCCACGTCGCACCGGCGGCCCGTGTCCTTCATCACCGCGGCGTAGTACGTGAGCTGCCGCGCCGCCTGCACCTCGGTGGCCATGTCGGCCAGCTTATGCCGGATCGCCTGAAAGGCGCCGATCGGCTGCCCGAACTGGTGCCGCTCCTTCGCATACTTCAGGGCCAGGTCGAGCGCCCCCTGTGCCACGCCCACGGCCCGCGCCGCCGTCTGGATTCGCGCCGACTCGTAGGCCGCCATCAACTGATAGAAGCCTTTGTTCTCGACCCCGCCGATCAGGTTCACGGCCGGGGCGGGGCAATCCTGCAGTCCCAAGGTGAAGCAGTGCATCCCGTGGTAGCCTACCGTCGGAATCGGCTCTCCGGCGATGCGGGGGGGGTCGAACTCGTCCCCCGGCTCCTTCTCGACCAGGAGGAGGCTGAGGCCCTTGTGGCGCTTCGCGGGATCGGGGTCCGTCCGAGCCAGCACGGTGAGCATGTGGGCCCGATCGGCGAAGGTGCACCACGTCTTGGCCCCGGTGATCAGGTAGCGGTCCCCGTCCCGCCGCGCACGCGTTCTGATCCCAGCGGTGTCGGATCCCGCATCCGGCTCGGTGAAGGCCGCGGCGGTCAGGAGTTCGCCCGAGGTGATCCCCGGCAGATACCGCTCCTTCTGCTCTGCCGTCCCATGGGACTGGATCAGGATCCCCGTGATGAGGTTTCTGGTGAGGATGCTGCCGACGCTCAGCCACCCGCGCGACAATTCCTCCGACACCACGGCCAGGGCCAGGTGATCGAGGCCGACGCCGCCCGATTCGGGGGGGAAGACCAGGCCGAAGTACCCGAGCTCCGCCATCTTCTTGATGAGCTCGTGGGGGATATCCTTCTCCTCACGGTCGAGCACGTCGGCGATCGGAAGGACTTCCTTCGCCACGAAATCCCGGACGGATCGGCGGAGCTCTTCATGCAGTTCGCTCAGCATGGTACCGCGACTCCACGGGTATCCAGGGTTACAACCACCACGTTCCGCTCGACGCCATCGAAAAAAATAGCCACGGGACCGTTGAGG
>DASRUH010000021.1:0-2116 GCA_035655535.1 Methylomirabilis sp. (SeqCode) | reverse complement strand
ACAAGGCTCTG
This sequence comes from Methylomirabilis sp. (SeqCode), assembly GCA_035655535.1. Lineage (GTDB taxonomy): Bacteria > Methylomirabilota > Methylomirabilia > Methylomirabilales > CSP1-5 > CSP1-5. The sequence goes on along the minus strand of DASRUH010000021.1, from coordinate 2,105 downwards.
ACCCGAACTAAGCATGAGGCTCAGCCCGACAACGGCGATGGCGAGGATCGCCCCCGAAATCAGAACCTCGAGGAGGGCGATACCTCGGCTGCTGCTTGGGCCCCTCATCGCATGCTCTTGAAGGCCTGTCCGAGGTTGAAGATGGGGAGATAAAGGGCGAAGATCACGGCGGCGATGAGCCCCCCCATGATGACGATCATGACGGGCTGGATGAGCGAGGAGAGCGTCCCCACCGTGCTGTCAACCTGTTGCTCATAGTAGACCGCCGCTTTCCCCAGCATCGCTGGGAGGGTCCCGCTCTCCTCGCCCGCCGTCACGAGCTGAGTGACCATCCCCGGGAACTGGCCCGTCCGGCGCAGGGCGTCGGCGACCGTCGCTCCCTCGCGCATCCCGTGGCTCGCGGCCAAGAGCGCACGTTCGATCACGCGGTTGCTCGCGGCCCGGGAGGTCGCCTCCATGGCCCCGAGGAGCGGGATGCCGCTCTGGAGCAGCGCGCTCAGCGTCCGGCAGACACGCGCCAGGATGGCCTTCCGGATCAGCGGGCCAAAGAGCGGCATTCGGAGCTTGAAGGCATCCAGGAGGTACTGTCCTGCCGGACGATGGACGGCCACGACGACAACCACCGCGACCAGGGCAAGGGCGAGCACGCTCAACAGGGCATAGTCGCGGAGGACGCGACTCAGGCCGAGCAGCACGAGGGTGGCCGCCGGGAGCGGGGCATTGGCCCGCGCGTACACGCCTTCGAACACGGGCACGATCTTCACGATCATAACCAGGACGATGAGGACGGCGGCGCTCAGGATGACCCCGGGGTAGGCGAAGGCACCCCGGACCTTCCGCCGGACCTGGTCCGCCTTCTCGAGGTAGGTGGTAAGGGTGTTGAGGACGAGCGGTAAGCTACCGCTCAGCTCACCGGCCTGCACCATCGCCACATACAGCGAGTTGAAGATGGACGGGTACTCGCTCAGGGCATCGCCGAACGAGGTGCCCCCCATGACCGAGGCTCTCACCTTTTCGACCGCTTTGCCGAACCGCTTGTCGGTCGCTTCAGCGGCGAGGACGCTCAAGCTCCGGACCAGGTGGATCCCGCCCCCCAGCATCGCCGCCAACTGGCCGGTGAAGAGGATGAGGGTGGTGAGCTTCACCCCACCCGCGATCCGCATCACCGATCTTTGGAGGGCGTCGAGGACGGGTTGGATGTCTCGGCCCGGGAGGCGGACGGGCTCGGCGGGCCGGAGTGAAAGCACAACCTGGTCCCGCCCACGGAAGCGTCGGATCAGCTCCTCCGGGTTGTCGGCCTCCGTGCGGCCGCGCCCGACGGTCCCTGTCCGATCGGCGACCTCGAACTCGAAGAGGGGCATCTCGCCGCTCCCTTCACTCCTGGTCGCCGACCACCGCGAGGACTTCTTCCAGGCTCGTCCCGCCCTGAGCGACCTTGCGGAGTCCGGACTGCCGGAGCGTCACCATCCCGGACGCGACCGCGTACTTGTGGATCCGGTCCCCGTCGATCCCATCGAGCACCATTCGCCGGACATCCGGGTTCATCGGGAATACCTCATAGATGGCCATGCGCCCCGCGTAACCCACATTCCGGCAATTCTTGCATCCGCGGGCCCGGTAGAGGACTTCAGGGGCCTGGTCGGCGGGGAAGAGCGCCAGTTCTTCCGGAGTCGGCGGGTAGGCCTCGCGGCAGTCGGTGCAGAGCTTGCGCACCAGCCGCTGGGCCGCGGTGAGATTCACCGCGGAGGCTACGAGGAACGGTTCCACGCCGATGTTGACGAGCCGGACGATGGTTGAGATCGAATCGTTGGCGTGCAGGGTCGAGAAGACCAGGTGACCCGTCAGGGCAGCTCGAACGGCAATCTGGGCGGTCTCATGATCCCGGATCTCGCCGACCATGATGACGTCTGGATCCTGGCGCAGGATGGACCGCAGGGCTCGGGCGAAGTCCAGCCCGATCTCGCTCTTGACCTGGATCTGCTGGATGCCTGGCTGCCGGTACTCCACCGGATCCTCCACGGTGACGATGTTCCGGCGGGGTGAATTGATCGTCTTGATCGCGGTATGGAGCGTGGTGGACTTCCCGCTTCCGGTCGGACCGGTCA
>DASRUH010000020.1:0-3748 GCA_035655535.1 Methylomirabilis sp. (SeqCode) | reverse complement strand
CCAGGAGGTGCAGGACATGTTGCGGGTCCACCCCAAGTCGGAGATTGCGTACTGGGCCATGGGGACCGCCTATCTCAAGCTCGGGGAGGGGGCCAGGGCCAAAGAGCTGTTCCTACAGGCTACGGCCATCAACCCGAATTTCCCCCACGCCCTCAACAATCTCGGGATCCTCGCCGCTCAGGAGGGCCGGATCGCCAAGGCGGAGGTCCTGTTCCTCCGGGTCAAGGAGATACTGGGCCGCAAGGAGGTAGGCCCCTATACCAATCTGGGAAGCCTGTATGAGGGGGTCGGCCGCACGAGAGAAGCGCTGCAGATGTACGAGACCGCCGCCGCTATTCAACCCATGTCCGGCGCGCACTGGTACAACGTCGCCCGGTTGAAAGCCCTGACTGGCGATCCCGGTGGGGCCCATGCGGCGCTCGCCAGGGCGATAGAACTGGATGCGGCGTTGCGGGCGCGGGCGGCCGAGGACCCGGCCTTCGGACCCCTGCGCGACCGTGACCCCCGCGTGCGGACTCTCCTCCGGCTACAGTGAGTTTCTTGGGTTCATCGAGTTCATAGGGTTCATTGAGTTCGTCAGACCCAACAGACCCAACAGACCCAACAGACCCGCCCCCCACCCACTAGCCATCCATCACCATCCACCAGTCACTATTCACCAACCACCAGCCACTCAGTCGCCACCCGTCTTGCCTGGGCAACAGGGTGCGGTATAATAAAAGATCGACTTCGCGGGGAGGAACCGGATGGGGACGGATGCCATCATCATTCGCGGCGCGCGGGAGCACAACCTCAAGTCGATCGATATCGAGATCCCCCGCGGAAAGCTCGTGGTCATCACCGGGGTCTCCGGGTCCGGGAAGTCGTCCCTGGCCTTTGATACGATCTACGCCGAGGGCCAGCGACGGTACGTCGAGTCGCTCTCGGCCTACGCCCGGCAGTTCCTCGAGCAGATGGACAAGCCGGATGTGGACGTGATCGAGGGACTCTCGCCCGCCATCTCCATCGAGCAGAAGACCACCAGCAAGAATCCCCGCTCGACCGTGGCGACCGTGACCGAAATCTACGACTATCTCCGGCTCCTGTTCGCCCGGGTGGGCAAGCCGACCTGCTATCGGTGCGGCAAGGCCATCACCTCGCAGACGGTCCAGCAGATCGTGGACCAGGTGCTCGCCCTGCCGGAGGGGACGCGGTTCCAGCTGCTGGCCCCGGTGGTGCGGGGGCGCAAGGGGGAGTACCGCCACATCTTCGGGCAGATGCGCCGCGAAGGATACGCCCGGGCGCGGGTGGATGGGCGGGTGCGCGATCTCGACGACGAGATCACCCTCGACAAGCAGAAGAAGCACACCATCGAGGTGGTCGTCGATCGGCTCGTCCTGAAGTCGGACATCCGCCGCCGGCTGACCGATTCCCTGGAAGCCGCGCTCAAGCTGAGCGAGGGGATCGTCACCGTCAACGTCCTGGGGGAGCCGGAGCAGGACACCACCTTTTCCGAGCGGCTCGCCTGCATTGACTGCGGCGTGAGCTATCCCGAGATCAGCCCCCGCGTCTTCTCCTTCAACAACCCGCACGGCGCCTGCCCGGCGTGCGGCGGTCTCGGGACGGCGCTGGATGCCCGCATCGATCGGGATCTGGATCCGGAGTTCTTCGGCGCGACGCTCCACTCGCTCGATCGCCGCTACAAGTTCACCGAGTCCGCGCGGGTGCGGGAACAGATCGAGACCGCCGTGGATCAGCTCTCGACGCTGCGCCCGTGCCCGGGGTGCCACGGGGCGCGGCTCAGGCCCGAGTCGCTGGCGATCAAGGTCGCCGGCCTCAGCGTCGCCGAGGTGACCCGGTTTTCGGTGAAGGACGCGGGGAAGTTCTTCGCCGATCTCCGGTTGAGCGATAAGGACCAGGAGATTGCCCGCCGCATCATGAAGGAGATCCGCGAGCGGCTGGGCTTCCTCGTCAACGTCGGCCTCGACTACCTGACGCTCGACCGGACGGCCGCCACGCTGGCGGGGGGCGAGGCGCAGCGGATTCGCCTGGCCACCCAGATCGGCTCGAGTCTCGTGGGGGTCCTGTATATCCTGGACGAGCCGAGCATCGGCCTGCACCAGCGCGATCACATCCGCCTGCTGAGCACGCTGAAGCGGCTGCGCGATCTGGGGAATACCGTCATCGTGGTCGAGCATGACGAAGAGACGATCCGGAACGCCGATTTCGTCATCGACCTCGGGCCGGGGGCCGGCGTCTCGGGGGGGCGGGTGGTCGCCTGCGGCACGCCCCGTGACATCATGGCCTGCACGGCCTCCCTGACCGGGCGCTATCTGACGCGGGAGCTGGAGATCCCGGTGCCGCGAGTGCGCCGGCCGCCGCCGGGGCTCTACCTGACCATCACGGGAGCGCGGGAGCACAACTTGAAGGGGATCGAGGTCGAAATCCCCTTCGGCCTCTTTACCTGTGTCACGGGGGTCTCCGGCTCCGGGAAGAGCACGCTGGTCACCGACATCCTCAAGCGGGCCCTGTGCGCGCGCCTGTACGGCGCCCGTGAACGCCCGGGGGCGCACGACAAGATTCTCGGGATCGAACGCATTGACAAGGTGATCGACATCGATCAATCCCCCATCGGCCGGACCCCGCGGTCGAATCCGGCGACGTATACCGGCGTCTTCAGCCTGATCCGGGATCTCTTTGCGCTGACCCCCGAGGCGCGGGTTCGCGGCTACCGCCCGGGACGCTTCAGCTTCAACGTCAAGGGGGGCCGGTGCGAGGCGTGCGAAGGGGACGGCATCATCCGGATCGAGATGCACTTCCTGCCGGATATCTACGTCACCTGCGACGTCTGCCGCGGCGCGCGGTACAACCGGGAGACCCTCGAGATTCTGTTCAAGGGGAAGACCATCGCCCAGGTGCTGGGTATGACGGTGCAGGAAGCCCTCGACTTTTTCGTCAATGTCCCCCGCGTCAAGGTCAAGTTGCAGACGCTCGCGGACGTGGGCCTGGGGTACATCACGTTGGGACAGTCCGCCACGACCCTGTCGGGGGGCGAGGCGCAGCGGGTGAAGCTTTCCCGGGAACTGTCACGGCGAGGCACGGGGCGGACGCTCTACCTGCTCGACGAGCCGACGACGGGGCTGCATTTCCACGACATCCGGCACCTCCTGGACGTCCTGCATCGCCTGGCGGATGCAGGCAACACCGTCGTGGTCATCGAGCACAATCTCGAGGTGATCAAGACGGCCGACTGGATCATCGACCTGGGGCCGGAAGGGGGGGACGAGGGAGGGGCGGTCGTGGCCTCGGGGACCCCGGAAGAGGTCGCCGCGGTCGAGCGCTCGTACACCGGCCAGTTCCTCTGCCGGGTCCTTGCTCGGTCTCGGCGCGCAAAAAAATAAGCGGGGGGAACGCTCCCCCCGCTTATTTTTCTACACCGATCGCGAAGCTACAGCCTGCTCACCTTGCACCGATCGTTCGCCGTGGCCGTCCAGCTATCGGCCGTGTTAGTGCAGGCGGTGTCGATGGCGGCGTCAATCACCGGAGGCTGGACCGGCGCTGTGGTGCTTCCCTGGACCACCAGGTACCACTGGAACCCGTCGCCCGTCCCAGTCCCTGCGGCAGGGGTGTTATAGGGACCGCTCGGTGGGTAATTGGGGCTGGACGCGAGTTCGTTTTCCAGGTCGATTATATCCTGGGCGACAAACGCGGTGTTGATCGACGAGCCGTTGGTAAGGGCGTTATCGTACGTCCCCAGGTTGAGGACCTT
>DASRUH010000019.1:0-8679 GCA_035655535.1 Methylomirabilis sp. (SeqCode) | reverse complement strand
ATAACGCAGACCCTGCGGTGGGCGCAAACGTCGCCACGAAGTTACCGACGGTGATGTCGCTGGTTGAGAAATTAACCACGCGGAACTCTACATTATTGGTTGCGGATCCCGTCCTGACGCTTCCCGGAACCAGGAGGAGTCTCGGCTGGAAAGAGATGCTCCGGATCCCGAAGGGGATATTCGTGAACTGGTAAAAGCCGGCGCTATTGGTCGTCGTGTTTGCCGTGGTCAACGTGCCATTCGCCGGGTAGTTGATTGTCACGGAAGTGGTATCCAGAGGGTTGCCGCTGGCATCAAAGCCGTAGCCGGTCACGGTCGCAGTCGTTTCGGACTTCAACGTCTCGAGGGTCACATCCTCGTCATTTCCGGTCCCCCCGGCCACGCCGTCGGCGCCGAGGGTCACCAGCTTGGCATCGACCGTCTGCCCCTGGCCGTTCACGTAGTCGGCGCCGTCATAGGTGTAGTCGTTGCCGAAGGCATCCTTCTTGTGCGATTCCAGGTCACTCCCCGGCCCCAGCGTAATGTAGGGACCGCGCCAGCCGGCCCCGACCCCCAGGCTGCTGTTGAAGGCGTAGGGCGGGGCCCCTGTCACCAGGTCATCGAGGGTCGCCGGGAGGTTCCCCATGTCCCCGAGGTACCCGAAGCTGGACCGGACGCCTGAGTTCTTCAGGTTCGGATCGCCGATCATCGCTATTTGCAAGTTCTCCATCTCGTCCAGCGTTGTGTCTCGCCGGGCGCCGGTGAGGACCTGGACCGACGAGGGGACCAGGAGCGCCACCAGGACCGCCAGCACCGCGAGGATGATGATGACCTCGATCAGGCTGAGCCCCTTGGTCGTGAGCCCTGTCGAACGGCCGCGCTCGCTGTGCTGTGCTGCCCTCATCCGGCTCTCACCTCCGGCGGCTGATCTGGCCGACCATTCCCCAGAGGGGAAGCAGGATCGAGAGGGCAACGAACAGGACCATCCCGGCCATGACCGCAATCGCCGCCGGCTCAAGCAGTGCGGTGGCCCGCCGGACACTGTCCTGGACTTCCCGGTCGTAATACTGCGAGACCTTCTGCAAGGTCGTCCCGAGATCGCCGGTGGTCTCCCCCGTGGCCACCATCTGGATGACCATGCCCGGCACCACTTTGGTGCGTCTGAGAGCATCCGACAGGAGCGAGCCGGCCATCACCTCCTCGCGGGCATTCCGGATCGCCCCCGCGATGATCCGGTTCCCCACCAGCCGCTCGACCACCGCCAGGGAATGAATAAATTCGACGCCGGCCTGGTAGAGCACCGACAGATAGCGGGCAAATCGGGACAGGGCGATGCGCCGGGCGATCCCTCCGACCACCGGGACTTTGAGGAGCAGCCAGTCCCACTGCAGCCGCCCCGCCGGTGTCCGGATGTAGAAGACGAGACCGGCGACCGCCCCGACGATCGCGACGAGCCCCGGGAACCAGTAGCGCTGCAGCGCGCTGCTTGCCGCGATCAGCGCCCGGGTCGGCAACGGCAGCTCCATGCCCACCTTCCGAAACACGGGAATGACCTGCGGAAACACAAAGCCGAGGAGGAGAACAACGAGTCCGACGACGGCGATGAGGACCACCACCGGGTAGGTGAGGGCCTGCTTGATGGTGCTGGCGAGCGTCTCTTGCCACTCGAGGAAGCCGAGCAGGTCGGTGAGCACCTTATCGAGATGTCCGGTCGCCTCCCCCGCCCGCACCATGCTGATGAAGACCGTAGAGAAGACGTCGGGATAGGCGGTGAGCGCATTGGAGAAATCGGCCCCCGCGAGGATCTGATCAACGATCCCTCGCACGACCCCCCGGAGGCGCTCATGCCGGCTCTCGTCGGCGAAGGTGCGGAGCGCTTCGATGAGCGAGATCCCGCCGGCGAGGGCGGTGCTGAGATGGACGGTGAACAGGATCAGATCCCGGCGCCGGACCCGGCCTTGCAGCCAGGGGTGACGGGTGAACGGCCTGGACTTGCCGCTCGAGACGAGGTAGAGTCCTTCGGCTTCGAGGAGATTCGCCAGGTGGTCCTCGTCTTGGGCGGCCAGGACCCCTTTCACCATCGCCCCGTGTTCGTCACGGGCCTTGTAGGCGAAGTCCGGCACCGTTGCTCCTAGGCTGTGAGGGCCTCCCGGGCAACCTCCTCAAGGGTCGTGGTTCCGCGCAGGGCCTTCCGAATCCCGTCCTCAAGCATCGTTCGCATCCCCTGGGCACGCGCCGCCCGCTGCAGGCTGCCGCTATCTGCCCGCTCCAGGATGAGGGGAGTCATTTCAGGCGTCACCCGCAGCAACTCAAAGATGCCGATGCGCCCGCGGTACCCCGTCATCCCGCACTTGTCGCAGCCCTTGCCCCGATAGAACTTGAGCTGGTCGTCCTTGGCCTCGAGCCCCAGGCGGCGCAGCAGCACCGGATCCGCCTCCGCCTCCTCCTTGCACCCGACGCAGATCGTTCGCACCAGCCGCTGCCCCACGATCATCACGAGCGCGGAGGCCAGGAGGAAGGGGGCGGCCCCCATGTCGGTCAGCCGCGGAATGGCTCCGGCCGCATCATTGGTGTGGAGCGTGCTGAAGACCAGGTGCCCGGTGAGGGCGGAGCGCACGGCCACGTCGACCGTTTCCTCGTCCCGCATCTCCCCCACCATGATCACGTCCGGGTCCTGACGCAGGATGTGCCGGAGGCCGGTGGCGAAGGTCAGTCCCGCCTTCACGTTGATCTGCGATTGGCGGATGCCCGGGATCTCGTACTCCACCGGGTCCTCGATGGTGATGATGTTGCGCTCCTCGGAGTTGAGATAGGAGAGGGCGGAGTAGAGCGTCGTGGTCTTTCCGCTGCCGGTGGGGCCGCTGACGAGGATGATGCCGTTCGGGCTCTGCAGCACCCGCTTGAAGAGGGTGAGATGGTCCGGCGAGTAGCCGAGCTGTTCGAGTCCCAGGACGAGCTTCCCCCGATCCAGGATCCGGAGGACGAGGTTCTCCCCGCGAATGGTCGGAAACGTCGAGACCCGGATGTCAATCTGCCGACCGCCGAATTGAAAGTCGATTCGGCCGTCCTGCGGGAGGCGGTTTTCGGCGATGTCCAGGCTGGACATGACCTTGATGCGCGCGGTGACCGCCCCCTGAAGCTCCTTGGGAATGTCGGGCCCCTGGCGCAAGATGCCGTCGACCCGGAACCGGTTGCGGATCAGGCGCTCCTCCGGCTCCACGTGGACGTCGGTCGCCCCCTCCTGGATCGCGCGGGTGATCAACGAGTCCACCAGCTTGATGATCGGCGGCTCTTGCGCCACGTCCGTCTCGGCGACGGCCCCGGCGCCCCGGCGTCCCATGACGTGGCGGAGGCTCTGGTCCACCACCTCGCTCCATCCCGCACCGACGCCCACCCCGTACGCGCGGTCCATGGCCGCGAGCACTTCGCTCTGGGTGGCCCCCACCACCTCCACCGGCCCCTTCGACATGCGCCGCAGTTCATCGATCGTGATGATGTCGAGGGGATTGGCCATGGCGACGACGAGGACCTTCCCGACGTAGGAGAGGGGCACCAGAAAGTGCTGCCGCGCGAAGTTTTCGGGAATCAGCTTGGTCGCTTCCGACTGCGGGGTGTACTGCCCGAGATCGACGTACTTGACCCGAGCCTGGGCCGCCAGTGCCGCCGCCACCGCCTCTTCACTGACGTACCCCAGCCGGATCAGGATCCTGCCGAGATACTCCCGGGTCCGTGCTTGTTCCCGCAGGGCGTTTTGAAGCTGGGTCTCGGTGATGAGACCGGCCTCGATCAAACGCTGTCCCAGCGGTTTCATGATCTTGCTCCTAACTCCCCTTTATTCAAGGCTTACGACGTAAACCATACAAAAAACTTTTATGTTCGACGATTATATCCTTACCAAATAAGCTGTCAAGGAAATATCACACCTCTCCGTGACCAATGCCCGGCCAATCCGCACTCCGGCAGACCGATGCCTCAAAGTGGGGGCAACCTTCATGCCAAGGGGGTATGACCGACGGGCGGTCAACGGAGCCGGAAGCCGATGTCGTCGCCGGCGAGGCTCGGCTGGGCAAACGTGGTTTCGATGATCCGATTCGGGCCCGCCGACAGGACCCACACCACGTTGGGACTGGCCCCCGGTTGCAGCCAACGGACGTTGACGATGAACCGGTTCCCCCAGGGGTCAGAGGGTGCCTCGGGAAGATACGGGCCCCGCCAGGCGAACTCCCCGGTAACCATATACTGCGTGCCGTTGGCCAGCCGGTTCTCCCGGAGGTGGTCGTCGAGATCGTCGGTGTTCGAGCCGGCGATCCAATCCGCGGTCCCCGGTGCTCCGCTCACGCCCGGTGGGTCCCCGGCCGAGATGAGGCGCTCGAGCGTGGCATTGGCCGGGATGAGCCCCCCCGTGGACGACGAGTAGACGGGCCACTTGGCCAGGTCCTTATTGAGGTTCTGGATCGCCTCGCCGATGGCCCGGGCGTCGTTTTTCGCCCTGACATCTTCCGCCTGCTCGGGCACGCTGATGACCGTGGGGATAAGAAGGGCCACCAGAATAGCCAGGGCGGCCAGCACCACGATCAGCTCGATCAGTGTCAGGCCGCCCTGCGCGTCTCTCATGGGACTCTCGGTCCAGCCGACCCCAGCCGGCTCGGCTATCTGATCAGGAACACGAAGTCATCACCCTGCGCCGAGGTCGAGCCGGGAGTCGTATTGTACTGCTTGTTCGGTCCGGCGAAGACTACCCACGACCGCTCCGTGGTGACCCCACCGGCGAGTCGCAGTCTGCGGACATAGACGATGTACGGCGTATCGAACTCGTCGGTCGCATTCTCGCTCAGGTACGGGCCCCTCCAGAACTTTTTTCCCGACGTGCTATAGGCGTTGGTGCCCGCATTGGTAATAAACGGGAACTGGAAGGTGTCGCAGTTCGCGGCCGTGGTACAGTCGAACGCCGCCCCCGGGGATGGAGAGAAGGCGGCGATCAACGGCGCCACGGTGCCGGAGTAGAGGAGGTTCACCTCCCCGTTGAGCACATCCGCATCCCGCGTGGGGAATACCCCCGTGTCGTCCCGGAACTTGACCAATGCCCCGGCAATCGCCTTCACGTCCGCCTTCCCTTTGGTAATGGCAGAATCATCCAGGATGGAAAAGACGGTGGGGACCAGAATCGCCGCGAGGATGGCGACCACCGCCACCACCAGGATCAGTTCGATCAGGGTAAAACCCCCTCGCACCTTCACCCCATTGCCATTGCTCTGCGCTCGCATGTCCTCCCTCCGTTTTTGGGTCTGCACCACTTGCCTGTAAGATGCCAACTCTACAGCGTAATTTCCAGGTGAGGCGGCCGCTCCGCCCATCGGGCTGACCGCTTTCCAGATACACTGCCATTTTGTCTGCAAACCCCGTGCCACCCCCGCTCCTGGCGAAAATCAGTGCCCACCCCTCAGTCCTCAGTCCTCAGCACTCAGTCCTGTATCAGCGCCCGAACGCGCGGATCTCGCTGCCGCAGGCCCGTGAAGACCGCATCCTCCGCCGCTCTGGCCCGCCACTCGTCACTGAGGGCGATGGCGCGGGCGAGGGGTTCATAGGCTCCGGGGAGATCGCCGTTCAGGACCCTCAACCGCGCCAGGTGATACCAGTTGGCGCCCAGGTCGGGCCTGATGGCGACTGCGCTCTCCATCATCGCGAGGGCCTCGGGCAGGCGGCCGCTCAGTTCGTACACGTTCGCCAGATTCGCGTAGGGGCTCATGTCCTTCCGGCCGAGTACCTCCATCGCGCGGAGCAACAGCGCCTCCGCCTCGACCAGTCGGCCCTCCCGAGCGGCGAGCACGCCGAGGTTGTTCAGGGCGTGCGGATAATTGGGATTGAGCCGGACGGCCTGATGAAAGATCTCTTTGGCCCTTCCCGTGTCGCCGAGATTCAAGTAGGCACTTCCCATGAGCCCATAGGCCACCTCCATCTGAGGATGGAGCCGCAGCACCTCCCGGGCTTCCTGGATCGTCTCCGCGTATCGCCCCAGGGAAAAGAAAATGACCGCGCGCCGATACCGGACCACGTACGAGCGGGGATTCCACCGGAGGCTCCGGTCGAGCCGCGTGAGCCCCGCCTCCATCCGCTCTTCCCGGAACTGCTCTTCGGCGAGAAAGTAGTGGGCCTCGCCGGCGAGCGGCCGCAGGAAATAGTGCACCCACAGGACCCCCAGGATGAGCAACCCGGGAAGGAGAATGCTGAGCCGCACCCGCGGTCCGCCCGCCTCCTCACTGCTCCCGCGGTCCATCGCATCGAGCAGGCCGAGGAGGACGGCGACGTTCATCGCCGAGGCGGGGACCTGCACGACGTAAAAGAGATTGGCGTAGGCGGCCGCGGCCGCGAGCCCGCCCAGGATCCCGCCGAGCATTTCAGTCCTTGCGGTGAGCTCTGTCGAACCGCCGAGGTCCGCCCGCCTGGCGAGAGCCCGGCCGAGCCGCACGACCCTGACGAGGAGCCAGAGTATCACGAGGAGGCCCGCGGGCCCGAGTTCGGCCAAGGCGTTGAGCACTTCGTTATGCGGGTGCTCGACCTGCATCCCGGGATTCTGATAGATGGCCGCGTCGCGATATGGGACAAACGCCAGGGGGAAGTTGCCCGCGCCGACCCCCATCCACAGGTGATCCCGGATCATGCGCAGCGTCCCCTGCCAGATGGCCAGCCGGACCTGCAGGCTGCCGGCGGCCGGATCCACCAGGCTCGCGATCCGCTCGCCGAACGAAGCGACCCCCGGCAGGCAGAACGGCCACAGGACGACGCCCAGTCCGATCGCCGAGCCGATGAGGAGCATCGGACCGACCATCGCCCGGGCGGCAGGGGGCCGGACGAGCCCCGGCCGGTTCCCGCCCCGCCACACCACCCACGCGAGGACCCCGAACCCGAACCAGATGCTCACCCATGCGCCCCGGACCATCGAGAGGGTGAGGAGCGCGGTCGAGAGGAACGCGGTTATGCCCCACACGACCTTTTCCAGCCGCCCGCGCGAGGCGAGATACAAGCCAAGGGCCAGCGGGATCCCCGTAAGGAGGTAGGCCGCGCCGTAATTCGTATTACCGAAGAGGCGGAAGAGGGTCTCCGCGGCGGAACGGGGCGCCGACGCATCCGCCAGGGCGCAGGCGGCGAAGGAGAAGAGACTCACGCCCAGAAGGGTGAGGGTGAGGGTCCGGACCAGACGCCCCCGCGCGTCACGGTCCCCGCACGTGTAGGCCACGGTGAGATACACGAGACACAGCATCAGCAGGAAGGCTATGTGCTGCAGGCCGTAGTGCGGATTGATCGCCTGGAGCAGGGAGATTTCCGAGACGAGCAGCAGAGCCACGAGGGGGAGGAGGAGCGTCGGGAGGGGCCGAAACGGACGGCCGCATCCGCCCATGAGCCACAGGAACGTGACGACGGAAGCCAGAAGACCCAGGATGGCCCACTTGAGCGTGCTTGGCGCGAGCGGAGAAGAAGCCAGCGGGACGGCGGCGAGCAACACACCGAGGGCGACGTGGAGGGCCCGGCACCACCCTGGTGATTGGTGAGCGGTGCTGAGGACTGAGGACTGAGGACTGAGGACTGAGTGGTGAGGGATCACCTTGTCAGTTGCCCCTACTCACTGACCACCAGTCACTCGTCACTAGTCACCAACCACCAAAAGGGGTTCCACGTCGGACCAGGATCGGATGCGCACCGCGGGCGAGGGCAAGGGCCCCTGGTTCCACGGTTGATCGAAGAGCAGCACCCGGACCGAGGCCGCGGCCGCCGCGACCGCCACCGCGTACTCGTCCTCCAGCAGCGCATCGAGTCGGAGCCGCTCTGCGGCCCGCCGCTTGTGCAACGGCGCGGCCACCCCGTCCCGGTCCACGATCTCGTGAAAGAAGGCCGCCAGCCCTGTCCGCTCCATCCACCGCTCGGTGATCTCTCGATCCTGTCGGAGCCGCCCCGTGACGATGAAGAGGTGATGGCCCGCCCGATGGAGCCCCTCGACGCCCTCCTTCGCGCCGGGCAGGAGCGGCCGGGAACCCAGAAAGTCGGCCCGGTATAGCTCTGCGAAGAATTCCGCGATCTCGGTTGAGGGGATCTCGGGATAGCGCCGGAAGACTTCCCACGCCGCCTCGGTGACCGGGACCTGCAGGCCGAACCGGCGGTTGAAGGCCGCAAGATACGCCGGTAAGGAATCGGCCATCACATCGTCAATGTCAATCCCAATCCGCATCCTCGCTCCGCTGGTGGTTAGTGATTAGTGGATAGTGACTGGTGGCAGCTAGCAAGGTCATCCTTCGCCACTCAGTCCTCAGTCCTCAGTCCTAACCACCATTCACCATTCACCATTCACTAATCACCCTCCCTCGGAGCCCCAGGCGCTCGGGCAGATCTCTCGGAAGGCGCAGTAGCCGCAGGCCATGTAGCTCGGCCTGGCCGCATAGTCCCGGGCCCGGACTCCCGCGGCGACCTCCTTGATGATTCCCTCTGTCTCCGCGATCTCCTCCGGGGACTTCTCGGCGACACCGGTCAGTCCCGACTCGAGAAAGTGGAGCTCGACCCAGGTGGGGGTCCGGCCGGTCATCTGGCGGTAGGCCAGGGCGTAGATGGCCAGCTGCAGGCTCTCGCGCGCCCGGCGCTTGGCCTCTTTCGGATCCCGGACATCGGACGACTTATAATCGATGACGGCGACGTCCTCTCCCCGCGCATCGA
>DASRUH010000018.1:0-5957 GCA_035655535.1 Methylomirabilis sp. (SeqCode) | reverse complement strand
GATGAAGAACGGGGCGCGCATCCTCGACAGCGACACCAAGCAGCTCGAGGCCATCGCCGCCGGCCAGTGCGATGTGACGATCGCCAACACGTACTATCTTGCCCGGCTCAAGGCGAACGATCCTGCCTTTCCCGTGGCCGTATTCTGGCCCAACCAGCAGGATCGCGGCGTTCACATCAACATCTCCGGCGCGGGCGTGACGCGGTACGCGAAGCACCGGGAGCACGCCATCAGGCTGATCGAGTTCCTCTCCTCATCGGAGGCCCAGAACCTGTACGCCGACGGCAACTACGAGTACCCCGCCAATGGGGGTACGAAACCGCACGGGTTCATCGCCGCCTGGGGAGCGTTCAAGGCCGACAGCGTGGATGTGGCCGCGGCCGGGGCGCTCCAGGCCGAGGCGGTGAAGCTCATGGATCGGGTCGGATACAAGTAGCGGAGGCCCGGCATGCCCACTCGACAGGCGAGCCCGGCGGTTCCCGTCGCGGGGCGCCTCGCCCTGAGGCTTCCACGGGACCCGTGGCCGCTGGCGGCCGGGGCGGTGGCGCTCGTCGTCGCCACGCCCATCCTGGTCGTTGTCTCGTCCCTTGTGACGCCGAGCCTGGATATCTGGTCGCACCTCTGGCAGACACAGCTCCTTGAGCTGATCTGGAACACGCTCACGTTGAGCGTCGGGGTCGGGGGTGGCGTGGTCCTGCTGGGTACCGGGCTCGCGTGGCTTGTCACGATGTACCGCTTCCCCGGCCGGGCGGTCTTCGAGTGGCTCCTCATCCTGCCCCTGGCGGTGCCCGCCTATGTGATCGGCTTTGTCTACCGCGGGCTCTTCGATTACACCGGGCCCGTGCAGAGCGGGCTGCGCCGCGTCCTCGGACCGGGGATCTGGTTCCCTGACATCGCCTCTTTTGGAGGGGTCGTCCTCGTGATGACCCTCGTCTTCTATCCCTATGTCTACCTCCTCGCCCGGACGGCGTTTCTCGAGCAGTCGGAAACGACCCTGGAAGCCGCCCGCGCCCTCGGCGCGCGTCGGACGGCCGTCTTCTGGCGGGTCGCCCTTCCCCTCGCCCGCCCGTCGATCGTCGCCGGCCTCTCCCTCGCGGTGATGGAGGCCCTGGCGGACTTCGGGACGGTTGCCATCTACGGCTATAACACCTTCACCGTCGCCGTCTACCGGGTCTGGTTCGGCCTTTTCAACCGCCAGGCCGCCACGGAGCTGGCGAGTCTCCTCCTCCTCTTCACGGGGGCCGTCTACGCCATCGAGCGGTCTTGGCGCGGCCGCGCCCGCTTCTACCAGACGGAGCGCAAGGCCCGCCCTCCCGCGCCCACGATGCTCACCGGGTGGAGGGCCTGGGCGGCGAGCGGCGCGGCTGGCGCCGTCGTCGGTGGTGCGTTCCTCCTGCCTGTCGGCCAGCTCCTCGTATGGAGTGTGACGGCCCTCGGGGAAGCGGACTTCGACGACCGCTATCCGGAATTCGTCCTGAACACGCTGACTGTCGGAGGCACCACCGCCATCGTAGCCGTGGGGGCGGCCGTCGTGATTGCGTATGGCCTCCGCCTGAGTCGCAGTCGGGTGGTAGCTGCGTGCGGCCGCGTCGCAAGTATGGGATACGCCCTTCCCGGCTCGGTGATCGCCGTGGGCGTCCTGGTGCCGCTCGCCTTTCTCGACCGGGTCTATAACGCCCTGGCCCGCGTCGTCTGGGGAGCGGACGGAGGCCTCCTGTTCACGGGATCCATAGCGGGACTCGTCTTTGCCTACCTCGCCCGGTTCCTCGCCCTCAGCGTGCACACCGTCGAAGCGAGCCTCGTCAAGGTCACACCGAGCATGGACATGGCGGGACGCTCTCTCGGCTTGAGCCCCGGGGGCGTCCTCCGACGCATCCACCTCCCCCTCATCCGCGGCGGCCTCTGCACGGGTGCGATCCTCGTCTTCGTCGATGTGATCAAGGAGATGCCGGCCACGCTCCTTCTCAGGCCCTTCGGCTATGAGACGCTAGCGGTGCGCATCTGGCAGTTCACGTCCGAGTCCTTCTGGGAAGCGGCCGCCCTTCCGGCGCTCACCATCGTCGCGGCGGGGATGCTCCCCGTCCTGATCCTGGCGCGAAGCAGCGTCCGGTCCCGGCAAGGCGCGGGCGGGGATTCAGGGATGAAGGGATGAAGGGTGAGGGGAAGGCTCCATAAGGCGCCATGATCCTGCTGAGCATCGTCCATCTGACAAAACGCTTCACGCCGCACGACCTGCCCGCCCTGGACGACTTCTCCCTCGACGCGGAGCCCGGCGAGATCATCGCGTTGCTCGGGCCGAGCGGCAGCGGGAAGACGACCGCGCTGCGACTCATCGCCGGCTTCGAAAAACCGGATGCCGGGGTCGTGGTGATCAGCGGGAAAACGATGGCGGACCGCAAGACCTTTGTCCCCCCCGAGGGGCGCGGGGTCGGGATGGTCTTCCAGGAATACGCTCTCTTCCCCCACCTGACCGTGGAGGAGAACATCGCATTCGGTCTGCGGACACTGGACCCCAGAACCCGCGTCCACAGAGTCCACGGGATGCTGGAGACGGTCGGGCTGACCTCTTTTGCCGGCCGCTATCCCCACGAGCTCAGCGGAGGGCAGCAGCAGCGCGTGGCGTTAGCCCGCGCCCTCGCCCCTCGCCCGGCCCTCCTCCTCCTCGACGAACCCTTCAGCAACCTGGACGCCGACATGATGGTGCAGATGCACCTGGAGGTCTACACGATCCTGCGGGAACTCGGGACCACCGCCATCTTCGTGACCCACGATCAGGAAGAGGCCTTCATGATCGCCGACCGCGTGGGGATCCTGAACCAGGGCCGACTGGAGCAGCTCGGCTCATCGGAAGAGATCTATCACCGGCCCGCCACCCGCTTCGTGGCCCGCTTCGTAGGCAAGGCCGACTTCCTCCCCGGCCGGGTGACGGACGAGGGCATCGCCACCGAGATCGGCACGCTCCC
Source organism: Methylomirabilis sp. (SeqCode) (assembly GCA_035655535.1). GTDB lineage: Bacteria > Methylomirabilota > Methylomirabilia > Methylomirabilales > CSP1-5 > CSP1-5. The sequence continues at coordinate 2,994 of DASRUH010000018.1, read as the reverse complement.
CAACACTCCGGGACTGCCCGGTGGCACCCAGGTGGAGGTGATGATCCGGCCGGACCACATCGAGCTGATCCCCGACCCGATGGGCAACGCCATGGTTGTCACGCGGCAGTTTCGGGGGCCGGATAACCTCCTCGTTGTCCAGCTTCGTTCCGGGGCCACCATTCACAGTCACCAGCCATCGACCCTGACGCTGCACCCCGGGGATCGGGCCAAGGTGGTCGCGCGCCCGACGCACGTGGTGGCCTTTCTCGCCACCAAGCCGTGGCTGTAAAGTAAACGCACAAGGTGCGTTTACTTTGGAGCAATGGAGCAGTGGAGCAATAGCGATCTTGGAGGCGAAATGCTCCATTGCGGTCTAATGTTCTATTGCTCCATTGTCAAAAGATGAAATGCTTTTGAAAGTAAGTCAGAATCAAGGGAGGAAGGCAAAGGGAACCAGAAAACACCGTGTCGACGGTGCTACGGGGTTTCGGGACGAGCAGGTGACTCGGGGGGGAGGCGGATGTCCCGGACCACCTGCCCCGGCTTCCCGAGGGGCGGCAGCCGACGCCCGTCCAGAATAAGCTCCACGCCGCCCGCGTTCCCAACCGTCAGGACGAAACCCTCTTGAGCACGCCACTGCCAAGTCTCTCCGGCTCGGAGGAGGACGTCCCGGGTTTCCCGACCATCAATCGTGACCAGCATCCAGGTCATCTCCTTGGCCTGGGCCCGTAACGTTTTCGCCTCCTGCGCGCCTGGCGAAACCGGTGGTTGGGAGAGGGCCGGGGTGCCCGCCGCGACAGGAGCCGGCGAACCCGTCTCGGGAGTGCTGGGAAGAGGCCTGACGGGCAAGGCCTCCCGCGTAAGTTCCGGCCTCTCCCCCCGGTCGGGGGTCTGACCACCCCGGGTCCGATTCGACAGGAGAGAGAACCCGATGAAGGCGGAAGGAATCACGATGGCCAGGAGAAGGAGCGCCGGCACGAGGCCGCGCAGCGGCAGGGTGATGGTTCGCTTGACCGGAAAGACCGCCAGGGAACCGGGGTCACGCGCGATCTGCTCCGCGAAGCGGCCCTGAACTGCCTGGGCATCAACGTTGAGGAACCTGGCGTATTCCTCGAGGAAGCGGAGGAGGTACCGCTCATCCGGGAGGGGGTGATAGTCGTCCTCCTCCAAGGCCGCGAGGAAGACGGGTTTGATCCGCGTCACCGCTGCCGCCTCTTCCCGACTGATCCCGCGAGCCTCCCGGGCTGCTCGCAGCAACTGCCCGACCGTCCTCTTGTCTTCCTGCTCCATCTCAGTTTCGTTCACGGTTCACAGTTCACAGTTCACAGATAGACCTTCGCTGCTTTCCTTCTCCGACCGTGAACGGTGAACCGTCAACTGTGAACGCCTTTATCGCTGCTGCGTCACCTGCCCCAAGACCCCCGGCAGCTCCTCGAGGGCCTGAACCGCACGGACCCCCTCATCCTCGGGAGCGGAGATCGCGGGCGAACCCAAGAGTACTGCCCACATGCCGACCCGCCGTGCCCCCAGGACATCGGTGCTGGGGTCGTCACCCACGTGGAGCGCTCGATCTGCGGAGACCTCAAGTTGCTCGAGGGTCAGATGGAAGATCTGGGGGTCCGGCTTTCGGATGCCGAGCACGTCGGAGAAGGTCAGGACGTCAAAGTGATCGAGGATCCCGAGACGCTGGAGGACGATCTTGAGCATCGTCCCTGGGGTTCGCCCCGTGTTGCAGATGAGGCCCAACCGGTACTGGCCCCTGAGTCCGTTGAGCAGCTCAGCCGCTCCCGGGTTCAGCACGGGCAAGGCCTTCAGCACCGGGGAGACGTACGCCCACTCCAGATTCGCCAGGAGCATGCGATCCTGAGGGGCCTTCCACGCAGAGTCCAGGGTCTCGAGGAGTAGCTGGACCTGTCCCTCAGGTCCCACATCCTCATGCCGCGACCAGATCGCCTGGAGGCGCCCCCCCACATGTTCATAGGCCTCCTCCACCTCCTCGAGAGTGCCCGGGTATCCCTGAGCCTGCAGAAGGATATAGAGGTTCCGGGTCCGCGCCTCCTTGATCTTCCGCGCCGACTCCGGGGTCTCCCTGATCAACGTCCCCCATAAATCGAAGGTGATCGCTTCGACCACGGCGTTCCCCTCCACCGGTGTGGCCTCTACGTTAACATACGCCTCCCCGCAAAAACAACTCCCCTGGCACGATGATTGCTAGCATATCCTGGTGGGGCACTCTCAGAAACCTCTCAGAAACCATTGACAGAAAAGGGGAGAAGGGACCTGTGGGCTTCGTCGGCCGGTTCGAGATGACCGTTCCCGATATTCTGCAGATTCTCAGCCTGAGCAAAAAGACGGGGAAGCTGAGGCTCAGCCGGCTGGGAAATACGGGTGAGGTCCTCTTCAAGAACGGGAAGGTCACCTTCGCCGCCTCCGACTCGACGCGGTACACCCTCAGCAATATTCTGATCAGCCAGAGGCACCTGACCGAAAGCGCCCTCATGGCCGCCCTCGAACTCCAACACCTCTCTTCGGACAACAAGAGGCTCGGCGCCATCCTGATTGAGAAGGGGATCATCACCCGTGAGGTGCTTCAGGAGACGCTCCGGAGCCAGATCGACCAGGTGATGTCCGAATTCCTGAGCTGGGAGAACGGCTTTTTCCGGTTCGACATGATCGAGATTGCCGCCGACGACGGGATCGCGATCGACGTGAGCGAGTTCCTCACCAAGAGTGGAATACAGCCCGAGCTCCTCTTCCACGAAGGCGCATCCCCTGTCGATGGCAGGCGCGAGGTCGAGACGCCGCCCCGCCCTGAGCTCGTCGAAGGGCTCCACCCTCCCGAGCCCCCGGCCCGCCCTGAGCACGTCGAAGGGCTCCTCGCAGACCTCATCGAGGGACAGTGGGAGGGCGAGAGACCCCCATGGATCAAGCCTGAATCCTCATCCTCACCCTCACCCGAGCCCCCGACCCGCCCCGCGCCAGAGGTGCCATTGCGCCCCGCGCCGGCGGTGC
>DASRUH010000017.1:0-2334 GCA_035655535.1 Methylomirabilis sp. (SeqCode) | reverse complement strand
TCGCCATCATCTGCTACACCTCCGGCACCACCGGCAGCCCGAAGGGCGTCATGCTCTCCCACCGGAACCTGATCCTCACCGCGCGGAACGCCGCGACCCGCGAAGGGCTGCGCAGCGACGAAGAGGTGCTCGCGTACCTGCCCATGGCCTGGGTGGGAGACCACATCTTCTCTTTCTCCCAGTCCATCCTGCTGGGCTTCGCGGCGAACTGCCCGGAGAGCGCCGCCACGGTGCGGCACGACCTGAAAGAGGTCGGCCCCACGTATTTCTTCGCGGTGCCGGCTATCTGGGAGAGCCTCCTGACCACCGTCATGATCCGCATCGAGGACGCGGCATGGCTCAAGCGGGCGATGGTCCATTTCTTCCTCCGCCTCGCCCAGCAAATCGAGCGGGAGCGCCTCAATCGCCGGCCCGTGCCGCTGTGGCCCCGCCTCCTCTACCCGCTCGGCCGCCTCCTCGTGTACGGGCCGCTCAAGGATAACCTCGGGGTGCGACGGATCCGCAGGGCGTATACGGCGGGGGAGGCCATCGGCCCGGAGATCTTCGTCTTCTTCCGGTCGCTCGGGATCAATTTCAAGCAGGTCTACGGCATGACCGAGTCGAGCGCGCTCATCTCGATCCAGCGGGACGGTGACGTCAGGCTGGACACGGTCGGGACGCCGATCCCCGGGGTGGAGATCCGGATCTCCGAGAATGGGGAGGTCCTCTTCCGGAGCCCGGGAGTGTTCCAGGGATACTATAAGAATCCCGAGGCAACGCGGGAGACCCTGGAGGAGGGCTGGGTCCACACCGGAGACGCCGGGTTCATCGACCACGACGGGCACCTCCGGATCATCGACCGCGCGAAGGACGTCAGCCGGCTGGGGGATGGGACGGTGTTCGCGCCCAAGTACATTGAGAACAAGCTCAAGTTCTCCCCCTATATCAAGGAGGCCGTGTGCGTCGGCCAGGACCGGCCCTATGTCACCGCGATGCTCAACATCGACCTGGCGGCTGTGGGCAACTGGGCGGAGCGGCGGAACATCCCATACACCAGCTACACGGACCTCTCGCAGAAGCCGGAGGTGCATGACCTCGTCGGCCAGGAGGTGGTGCGCGTCAACCGGAGCCTGAGCGAGGAGGAGCTCCTCCGGGGGGCTCAGGTCCGGAAGTACCTGATCCTCCACAAGGAGCTCGACCCGGACGACCAGGAGATCACCCGGTCGCGCAAGGTTCGGCGGCGGTTCATCGCCGAGAAGTACGCGCCGCTCATCGAGGCTCTGTACTCGGACGCCGACCATGTGGCGGTGGAGGCGAAGGTCACCTACGAGGACGGCCGGACGGGCACCGTGCGCGCCGACGTGAAGATCCTGGAGGCGGAGCTCGAGGGTGCGGTGGGGGTGCGATGAGCGGGGCGAGCCGATGAGTGAGAACGGCGGACCCCTCCTGAAGGTGGACGGCGTCAGCGTCCGCTTCGGAGCCCTCGTGGCCGTGAACCGGGTCAGCCTGGAGATCCAGCCGGGCGAGATCCTCGCGATCATCGGCCCCAACGGGGCGGGCAAGACGACCCTGCTGAACGCCGTCAGCGGGTTCTACCACCCCTATGAGGGGCGGATCATCTTCCAGGGGCAGGACCGGACGTGGCTCAAGCCGGACCAGGTCGCGGCCCTGGGCATCGCCCGGACCTTTCAGAACGTGGCCCTCTTCAAGGGGATGAACGTCCTCGACAACATCATGACGGGACGCCTCCTGAAGATGAAGGGCAGCTTTGTGCTCGACGCGCTCTACTGGGGGCCGGCCAAGCGCCAGGAGCTCGAGCACCGGGCCTTCGTCGAGCGGATCATCGACTTCCTCGAGATCCAGGCGATCCGGAAGACTGCGGCCGGCCGACTGCCCTACGGGCTACAGAAGCGGGTGGAGCTGGCGCGGGCGCTTGCCGCCGAGCCCACGCTGCTCCTGCTGGACGAGCCCATGGCCGGCATGAACGTCGAGGAGAAGGAGGACATGTGCCGCTTCATCCTCGACGTCAACAGCGAATTCGGCACGACCATCGCCCTCATCGAGCACGACATGGGCGTGGTCATGGATATCTCCGATCGGGTGGCGGTGCTGGATTACGGCCGGAAGATCGCGGACGGTCCCCCCGAGCAGGTGCGGAAGGACCAGGCGGTCCTCGACGCGTATCTCGGAGTCGGTCATGAGTGATAATCGAAGGGGGCCTCGACGGCCCCCTCCGAGCCTCCCCCAGAACGGGCTTGCGCGGGCCAAGCCCGCACTCGAACGAAGTGAATTCTGATGGTTGAGGTTCTCTACGCGGTCCTGGTCGCCCCCTTCAAGGACATGGCGGGCTCGCCC
>DASRUH010000016.1:0-5929 GCA_035655535.1 Methylomirabilis sp. (SeqCode) | reverse complement strand
CCTACTTCATGCTGAACCCGACCGCCGATGACGCCACGGCCCGGGCCAAACGTGCCTTCGCCGAGCTGGGCCTCGTCGGCCTCTGTCTCTTCCCCGCCATGCACCGCTTCCACCTCTGGGAGGCGCGGCTGTTCCCGATCTATGAGACGGCCGCCGCGCACGGCGGTGTCGTCTTCGTCCACTGCGGTCACCTCAAGGTCGGCGTCCGTGATAAGCTCGGTCTCCCCAGCCGATTCGACATGCGCTTTGCCAACCCCGTGGACCTCCACGGCGTCGCCAAGGCTTTCCCCACCCTTCCCTTCGTCATTCCCCACTTCGGGTGCGGCTGCTTCCAGGAGCTCCTCCTCGTCGCCGACCAGTGCACAAACATCTACACCGATACCTCGAGCTCGAACGACTGGGTGCGCTTGATGCCCTATCCCCTCGATCTGAAGGCCCTGTTCGCGAAGGCAATTCAGGTTCTCGGGCCGGAGCGGCTCCTGTTCGGAACCGACTCCAGTTTCTTTCCAAGAGGCTGGCGGAAAGACATTTTCGACGGACAGATCACGGTTCTTGAGGCCCTCCAAATCCCCCCAACCCAGGCAGCGCAGATTCTTGGCGGGAATATTGCCCGCCTTCTGAAACGGTAGTCGGAGTTTCCCACCGCCCCCGGTCGGCTCGTTTAGCCGGGAAATCCCGCCGATCCCACAGTTCGGTCCCCCATTCCAGGGCACGCAAGAGCTCCCTTTTCTGCTGTCTTTACCCCCTCCAAGTGGCCGAGAAATAGCATGTTGGCATAGAAATGCCATTTTGGCCCGATCCTTGCTAGAGAACAAGGCGGTCGGGTGTCCCTTGTCCCCGCGGCCCGGGAGCTGCGCCGGAGCATCCGGAAAGAGACCTCGGCGCCCCGGGTTCCCGATTTCGCCGGCGGTCTCCGGTGCAACGGGATCCGTGGAAGAGCACGGGAACCGGGTGGTGACATCCCGCCGGAAACGCGTGCACTGTCTCCTCCGGTCGCTGGAGGCGGAAATGAAGATCGATCCGAAGAAGATGAAGGTCCTGGCCGTGGACGATGATCCCCCGTCCCGCGAGCTGCTCCAAACCATCCTGGAGGCCCACGGCTATCAGGTGATGACCGCAGGGAGCGGCAAAGAGGGACTGGCCATTCTACAGGCACTCCCCGTCGATCTCGTCATGACCGATCTCCGCATGCCGGGCATGGACGGTCTGGCCTTCCTGAAGGCGGCGCGCGGGATCCTTCCCGGCTTGCCCGTAGTCATCACCACCGCGCACGCCTCGATCGATTCGGCCGTCGAGGCGGTAAAGCTGGGTGCCTACGGCTATTTGACCAAGCCGCTCACCAACGAGCGGGTCCTGCACCTCGCGCACCGCGCGCTCGAGGAACGCCAGCTTCGCGAGGAAAACATCTACCTCCGCCGCCAGCTCGAGGAGCGACTTCGATTCGACAACATCCTCGGTAAGAGCCCCCGGATGCAGGAGGTCTTCCGCCTCATCGAGGACCTCGAAGGGAGCGAATCCACCGTCCTCATCCAGGGGAAGACAGGCACCGGCAAGGAGCTGATCGCCCGGGCGCTCCACTTTCACAGCCCGCGAAAGGACCGCCCCTTCCTCGCCGTCAACTGCGGCGGCCTGACCGAGACCCTGCTCGAAAGCGAGCTGTTCGGGCACATCCGAGGGGCCTTCACCGGCGCCATCGCCACCAAGCGGGGTCTCTTCAAGGAGGCCGACGGCGGGACCCTCTTCCTGGACGAGGTCAGCGAGACCAGCCCCAGCATGCAGGTCAAGCTCTTGCGCGCGATCCAGGAGGGCGAAGTCAAGCCGGTCGGGGGCGAACAGTCGATCAACGTGGACGTCCGCATCATCGCCGCCACCAACCAGGACCTCACCCAGGCGATGGCGGCGGGGCGGTTCCGGCCCGACCTGTACTACCGCCTAAACGTCATCGGGGTCCACCTCCCCGAACTCAAGGACCGGCGGGAGGACATTATCCTCCTCGCGCAGCACTTCCTTGAGATGTATCGCGAACGGCTCAAGAAGGAGGTGCGCGAAGTCTCACCGGAGGCGCTTGCCCTGCTCCTGGACTACGATTGGCCGGGCAACGTTCGGGAACTGGAAAATTGCATCGAGCGGGCGGTGGTCTTGGCCCGGGGCGAGGCACTGCGGCCGGAGCATCTGCCGGGCAGTCTCCGGCGTTTGACCACCGAGCGATCCCTCACTTTCTCGGTGGGGACCTCCCTGGAGCTCCTCGAGCGCCAGGCGATCCTCGCCACCCTGCGCGAGGTCAAGGGGAACAAGACCGCGGCCGCCCGCCTCCTGGGGATCTCGCAGCGGACTTTGTACCGCAAAGTCAAGGCTTACGGAATGAACGATTTCCTGCATGACAAAGTGACCGAGACACAATGACCCCCTGACAGGGTGACTCGATTTTCCCTTCGTCCCTTCCCTCCAAAGACAGATAAAAACCTTAACAATCAATAACTTACGTTTACCTCGCCTCTTGGCACAACCCCTGCTTTAGATCTAACCGAGGAATGCGGCCGGTATAGAAGAGATCGGGGCTGCAGGCCGCACGAGAAGCAAGGGGGTAAGCGATGCGTAACGCGAGGGAGACGATGGACAGGCGGAGACGGGGACTCGGTGACGTGGGATTCACCGCTGCCGAGGTCCTGATCGCAGCCACGGTCCTGGTCGTCGTCCTCATGGCCGTGGCGGGGATGTTCGCCACCGGCACCCAGGACATCCAGAGTGCCGGTTACAGGAGCCGGGCCGCGTTCCTTGCCCATGAAAAGCTCGAGGAGCTGCGGAACGCGCCGGTGTTTCCCCCTGCTCCGCTGACCCCGGCACCGGCCGCCACGGACACACCCGCAGCAGGGTTCACACGGACCTGGGTCGTCTCCGGCATGACCGGGACGACACCGAATCGTCTCGCAACGGTCTCGGTCACTGTTTCATGGGGCGACACCACCGGCGCGAAGAGTGTGCAGTCGGTGACGTATATCCCGGAATTGTGATGAACCGCAGAGATCGGAGGGTACGGCACATGGGCGGCAAACTGACCGGCAGATTAGATCAGCGTGGCTTCTCAATCGTCGAGATCGTGATCTTCACATCGATCTCGCTCATGGTCCTCGCCGGCGTCTACGATGCCTACAGCACCTTCTTTCGAGGGACGGTCCGGGCCCAGACCCGGGCAAGGACCCAGGATGACGCCCGGCGCGTCCTCGAGCAGACCCTGCGCGAGCTGCGGATGGCCGGATACGGCCTCCCCAAGGCGACGAATCCGGCGCCGCTCTCACCCATCAGCGCGGCCTCCACGGATTCGATCGGCTTCCTGACGAACGATGGCGGGCCCGTGACGAGCCTGACGGCCACGGCCACCGCGGGATCGACGGCCATGAGCGTGGCGTCAACCTCGGGCTTTCAGGTCAACGACACGATCTTCGTCGCCGATCAGGCCACGTACCACGCCGCGACGATCACCGCGGCGGGACCCTCGATGACCATCCTGCCTGCCGTGCCGGTGGACTTCGCTGCCGGCGCCACCGTGACCCGTCAGCCTCGGCAGATCACGTACTCATACGCCGGAGGAATTCTGTACCGTGACGCGGGGACCGGGGCAGGGGCTCAGCCGTGGCTGGCCGATCTGGGATCACTCACCTTCAGCTACTTCGACGGGAGCAACAATCCCGTGGTCATGCCCGGCGGCGATCTCACCACCATTCGCCGGGTTGTGGTGCAAATGACAACCGGCGGGTCCGTCCAGGGCCCGGCGTACACCGTGCAATCCGAAACATGGATCCGGAACTGAGATTGAGGAGGAGAGAGGCCATGAAAAGCACCGTGCAGCAATCGCGTCGGAATGCAGACGGCATGCTCAGCAATCTTCGCAACGAGAGCGGAGTGGTTCTGGCGGTCGCCCTCCTGGTGATGGTCCTTCTCTCGGCCCTCGGGGCGTCCGTCCTCTCCCTCTCCGCCGCCGAGTTCAGCTCGAGCCGCCTCGCGGAGCACCGGGTGAAGGCCTTCAACCTCGCCGAGGCGGCCCAGGGCTACGCCCGGCGGGCCCTCACCCTGAACCTGGACCTCAACGGCGATGGGATCACGGACCAGACGCAGATCTTCACGAACAATCAGCCGGTCGTCTGGGACAGCACGCCGCTCCTTGCGAACATGCAACCCGGCGCGCGGGGCACCGTCACCATCACCCGGCACGCCACCGATCCCGAGTTAGCCGTGATTATCTCCACGGCGACCTTCGGCACCGCCACCAAGACCATCGAGCCGACAGTCCGGCGGCCTGCCACGCTCGCTTCGTCGGCCCGGGCCGCTCTCACCGCCAACGGGCCGATCGCGACCAACGGCACGATCCGCATTGACGGTCGCGACCACGACATCAACGGCGCCATCATCCTGAACAACGGGACCAAGGGAGTCGTCTCGGCGAGTACCTACGGCCAGGGGGGAGCCTCGAAGGTCGGCGGGACCGACGCGGACGGCTACGACCATTACGTGAAAAAGCCGGCGGACCCCTCGGTCGTCGAAACCAATGCAAGCTGGGACGATCCGGCCACCCTGCAGATCGAGACAATGCCGACCAGCCCGGATGCCGTCCTGGGCTACTCCAACGGCACCCTGAAGGGCATGGCTCTGGCCGGCGTCAACGGGAGTCAGTACGTGACCGACCCTGCCACGCTCACGTTCCCGCTGGCCGGCATCACCTACGTGGAACTTCCTGCGGGTGCGACGTGGCAGGACGTCGATTTCGATGAGAGCTCCGGCATCCTCGTGGTTCACAATGCGGGCCGGAACGCGCTCATCAAGAACCTCAATGACGGGACCTTTCGAGGGCTGATCATCGCCGACGACATCGTCCACATCCATGCCAAGATCATCGGCGCCATCGTGAGTCTCACTGAACTCCCCTCGGCAGGCAACGTGATCGGCAACGGCAGCGGCGACGTACTCTTTAGCCGCGAGGCGCTGGCGAACGTCATCGGACCGACCCAGAAGATCTGGCCGACCGTCTCGTGGCGCGAGGTCAGGTAGATCGGACCGTCCCTCCCCTAGGCGGCCGCCCCCGCGGCGGCCGCTCCGCTTTTCAGCAGGACCTGCACCGGCCTGGTCGCTCCTCCCACGGTGATCGAGCGGTGGGGGAAGGGGATCTCGATCCCCTCGGCGTCAAAGGCCTTCTTCAGCCGGCGACGGTATTCTCTCCCGACGACCCATTGCTGGTTCGGCCGCGTCTTGAGCCGCGCCTTGATCACCACCGCCGATTCCCCGAAGTCATCCACGCCGAATATCTCGATCGGCTCCAGGATCATCGGTCCCAGGACCGGAACCTGACGCAGCTCCTCGGCCACCCGACGCATCACTTCCACGACGTGGTCGGTGTCCTCCTTGTAGGCCACGCCGACATCGAGGAGATACGCCGACCACTCCATGGTCATGTTGGAGAGCGCGGTGATCGTCCCGTTGGGAAAGACGTGAACGACCCCCGAGAGGTCCCGCAACACGATGGTGCGAAACGTGATGGCCTCGACGAGCCCTCCCGTTCCATTGACGACTGCGACATCACCGACCCGCACCTGGTTCTCCAACACCATGAAAAAACCGCTGATCACGTCACGGACGAGGTTCTGGGCGCCGAAGCCCACCGCCAGACCGACGATCCCGGCGCCGGCCAGGATCGGCGTCACGTTCAGACCGACCTGATCCAGAGAGACGATCACCACGAGGGCCCACAGCACGACGAGGGCGAGTGTCCGTAACAGGCCGACCAGGGTCATCACCCGCTGACGCGCCGCGCCGGGCACCGTCTCGGTCCGCTCCGCCGCCGTTACGAGGACCGCTTCCAGCCGACCGACCGCCGCCCGGAGAAATCCCGCACCGACGTATCCCGCAATAACAATCAACCCGATCCGGAACAGCGACT
>DASRUH010000015.1:0-4229 GCA_035655535.1 Methylomirabilis sp. (SeqCode) | reverse complement strand
CTACCGGTTCGTCCAGACGCGCTATCCGGAGATCACCCAGGACCTGCGGCAGAAGAAAGAGATCACGGAGGAGCTCCGCCGAAAGATGGAGCAAGGGATCCGCGAGTTCAAGGAGGAGTTCAAGGCGCAGAAACCCTCCGGGTCATAGTGAATAGTCAATAGTCAATGGTCAATCGTCGATGGTGAGGCATCGTTTCCCTTGGTCCTTACCGGTTGACGAATAACTATTGACGATTGACTAGTGTAGGGATGGCAGATGGCGACGCTCCGGGACATCCGGCGACGGATCAACAGCGTCAAGAGCACGCAGCAGATCACCAAGGCGATGAAGATGGTGGCAGCGGCGAAGCTCCGCCGTGCCCAGCAGCGGATCGTGGAGGCGCGTCCGTACGCCTACAAGCTGCGGGAGGTCATCGCCTCGCTGGCGCTCAGGACTGCCCCGGAGCAACACCCCTTGCTCGCCCGGCGCGAAACGGGACGGAAGGGATTGGTGGTCGTCACCGCCGACAAGGGACTCTGCGGGGCCTTCAATGGCAATATCCTCCGGAAGACGTTCGAGTACCTCCGGCAGGCGGGCGACGCCGAGGTGCACATCACGCTCCTCGTGGTGGGGCGAAAGGCGCGGGATTTCTTCCGCCGGCGGCAGGTCGAGCGACAGGGGGAGTGGATCAATATCTTCGACCGGTTGGCGTACACCCACGCAGCCGAGATCGGGAGCCAGTTGGCGCGGGGGTACAGTGACGCGGAGCTGGACGAAGTCCATCTCCTCTATAATGAGTTCAAATCCGCCGGCGTCCAGCGCGTCGTGATGGAGCAGCTCCTCCCGATCACCGCGCTCGAGGTCGAGACCGAGGCGCTGCAGCCGGTGGAGTTCATCTTTGAGCCGTCTCCCGCAGCGATTCTGGGCGAGCTGCTGCCTCGGCACGTGGAGGTGCAGGTCTATCGGGCCCTCCTGGAATCGGCCGCGGCCGAGCAAGGGGCGCGGATGACCGCGATGGAGGCGGCGACGAAGAACGCGGCCGAGATGATCGAGCGCCTGTCGCTCGTGTTCAACAAGGCGCGGCAGGAGCGGATCACGAAGGAGCTGATGGATATTGTGGGCGGCGCCGAGGCCCTGCGCCAGGCCGGTACCGCCTAACGCTGTAGCGATGACCGGTGACCGATGACCGACGACCGATGGCCGCATGGCAGGAGCCGGCAATCAGCGAGCAGCTGTCGGCACGGTGTTGGGTCTTGGGTGTCAGGTGTCGGGTGTTGAGGACACCAGCCACTAATCACCAGTCACCAGCCACCAGTCACTGGCGCGCCAGCGTGGTAGCCTTCTAGCACCGACCGACGAGGGGAGAGAGCGCGATGAGCGAGGGATGGATCACGCAGGTGATCGGGCCGGTGGTGGACTGCGAGTTCCCCCCCGGGCATCTGCCGGCGATCTACAACGCCGTTCAAGTGCCCGGGATGGCGTATACCGACATTTTCTCGTACACCAAGCAGCTGACCCTGGAGGTGGCCCAGCACCTGGGGGAGAACAAGGTCCGCTGCATCGCGCTCGCCGGGACCGACGGGCTCGTCCGGGGACAGAAGGTGATCGATACCGGTGGGCCCATCAAGATTCCCGTGGGGCGGGCCACCCTCGGGCGGATCCTGAACGTGATCGGGGAACCGGTGGACAAGTTGGGCCCGGTAAACGCCGAAAAGTTTTATCCGATCCATCGCGAGCCCCCCTCCTTCGGGGAGCAGGCGACCGAGGTCTCCATGATGGAGACGGGAATCAAGGTAATCGATCTCCTAGAACCCTACACCCGGGGGGGAAAGACCGGCCTCTTCGGAGGGGCGGGCGTCGGCAAGACGGTCCTTATCATGGAGCTCATCCGCAATATCGCCATGGAGCATGGGGGCATCTCGGTCTTCGGCGGGGTCGGGGAGCGGACCCGGGAGGGGAATGACCTGTGGCTCGAGATGAAGGCGAGCAAGGTCATCGACAAGACCGCCCTGATCTACGGGCAAATGACCGAGCCGCCCGGCGCGCGGCTGCGGGTCGGGCTCACCGGCCTCACGGCGGCCGAGTACTTCCGCGACGAGGAGGGGCAGGACGTCCTCCTCTTCATCGACAACATCTTCCGCTTTACCCAGGCCGGCTCCGAGGTCTCGGCCCTGCTCGGCCGGATGCCGTCCGCCGTCGGCTATCAGCCGACCCTCGGGACCGAGATGGGGGAGCTGCAGGAGCGGATCACCTCCACCAAGCGGGGCTCCATCACCTCGGTGCAGGCGATCTATGTCCCGGCCGACGACATCACCGATCCGGCGCCGGCCACGACCTTCGCCCACCTCGATGCGACCACCGTGCTGTCGCGGCAGATCGTCGAGTTGGGGATCTATCCCGCCGTGGATCCGCTCGCCTCGACGTCACGGATCCTCGATCCGCGCACCCTGGGCGAGGAGCACTATCAAACTGCGCGCGGGGTCCAGCGGGTGCTCCAGCGGTACAAAGACCTCCAGGACATCATCGCCATTCTGGGGATGGAGGAACTCAGCGAGGAGGATAAGCTGGTCGTGTCGCGGGCGCGGAAGATCCAGCGGTTCTTCTCACAACCCTTCTTCGTGGCGGAGGAGTTCACCGGCACGCCCGGGAAATACGTCCGCTTGGCGGAGACGATCAAGGGATTCAAAGCCGTCCTCGAGGGTCAGTGCGACACCTGGCCCGAGCAGGCCTTCTACATGGTCGGGACCATCGAGGAGGCAGAGGAGAAGGCGCAGCAGCTTGCGGACAAGTGACGCGCTTCGCGCCGATGACCGGTGGCTAGTGACTGGTGGGACGTTCGGCCGAGCTCAGTCGAGGCCCTGGTGGTTTTCACCAATCACCTACCACCAATCACCAACCACCATTACCTGGACCATAAACGTGCCCGACGGGCGAGACCATGGCGAGACAGGAAGGCATTGCGAAGACGCTGACGCTTGAGGTGGTGACGCCGACTCGTATGGTGGTGCGCGAGGAGGTAGAGGAGGTCGTCGCCCCCGGGAGCGCCGGATACTTCGGTGTCCTGGCTGGCCATCTTCCCTTCATGTCCACGCTCAAGACGGGAGAGCTCGCCTACCGAAGGGACGGGAGGTGGCGCTATCTGGCGGTGAGCTGGGGGCATGCCGAGGTGCGTCCCGAAGCGGTGATTGTCTTGGCGGAGGCGGCGGAGAAGGCGGAAGAGATCGATGTCGCCCGGGCGCAGCGGGCGCGGGACCGCGCCGCGGAACGACTGGGCCAGCCGGGCGACGAGTCCGTCGAGGTGCTGCGGGCCCAGGGAGCGCTGACCCGGGCCCTGGTCCGAATCGAGGTGGCCGGGAAGACCTGATCGCCGCTCTTTACCCCTCGCTCCACTGCCCCCGCGTGTAGATGATGCCCATCGGGGTGCCCGGCGGGATTTTCGTGTCAAAGAGCGTATCGTAGGTCCACGGCCGCTTCGGCGGGGTCCGGTACGTCACCCCGTCGGGCCGGGCGAAGGGGGCCGTGGCCTGCTGGCTGTGCCACAGGGAGACGATGGAGCCGTTGTAGGTGAAGGTATACTTCGCATCCGGGTTGGGGACCCCCGCTCGCCAATCCTCCAAAAAGCGGAAGATGTTCTCGAAGTAGCCGTTGCCGTTGGGCACCCCCAGCTGTGATTCGGCGTGGGGCCCGAGCATGACGGCGGCATTCACCGTCGTGTCCGCGGCCGGCCGTTGGGTGTACGGATCCTTGCCCTTCTTGTCGTAACCGTTCTTCTCCCAGCTGTTGGAGAGGATGTAGATCGCATCGCCCATGACGGCGGCGGGGGCTTTGTTGACCGTGTTGTAGTCCCCCATGACGTAGACGGGGTTCTCCGAGGCCACGGTGAGCCCGCCGTTGGGGTTGGTCGGGGTCGGGCCGGGCAGCTCGATGCCGTTCTTCAGGCGGATGCCTTTGATCGCCCCGTCCCCATAGGCATAGAGGATCCCGTTGGCCGGCATCACCCCGCATGCGTTCATCATCCCAATGTCCACCTCGATGACCGTCATGTTCTGCTGCTCCCGGGGGTCGTAAAAGGACTTCGTGGTGATGGTGTTCTTGTCGCACCCTTTGGCGTTCAGGTTTATGGTGTTCCCACTCTTATCCTTGACGCCGCCGTTTTCGATCCTGATGTCTGCCTTGTAATACATCTTGGCGTCTTTCATCGCCGGCGTATCACCGGCCGCGCCCTTCTCGATCAGCTGATGTGAGGAGA
>DASRUH010000014.1:0-18059 GCA_035655535.1 Methylomirabilis sp. (SeqCode) | reverse complement strand
TCTGCAGCAAGGTGGAGTTTGACGCGCTTCGCCTGAGCTACCGCGAAGCGGTTCGCGGAGCGGATCCCTGGGGAGGCTTGCGCCTGGCTCTGATCCGAGGGGGACTATCGCTCTTCCGGCTCGGGCTCGGGAGAGTACGGGGGAACATCACCGATGAATTCCACCGACTCCTCCCCCTTCAGGGTGTGCGGCGTCACGGCCCAGCTCCCCCGGCATGTCAAGCTGATCACCTCGTGCGTCGTATTCGGCCCCACGAAGATCATAGTGTAGAGGCTGCCGAGTGCCCCCAATCCACAGAAGGTGGCCTTCAGGGGGAAGTAGACGACGGAGCCGACGACGCTTCCCGTCCCGTACCCGATCTGTGACAGGGTGCTCTCCTCCGAACCGGTCTCTCCCCAGGCCCGCACACCGGGGGTGAGCAAGAACAAGATGAACGCGACTGCTGCGATCCGCTTCACGGTGTTTCCCTCCTTCTTCGTGCCCTTCCGTTGGGCCGGCGAGTGCTCCTCGAGTTCGTAAAAACATAATAATTTATGTGTTTTTATATTACTGCTGTGCCATTGTCAAGAAAAATTTGACAAACCCGCCGATCCGCCCTAGAATCCCGCTATGAAGTCTCGGGAGAGGAAAGGGAAAGAGACCGGCCGTCGGATCGCCGGCCTCCTCGCGGCCAAGGGGTGGCGCACGCGGGATCTGATCGCCCGTTCGGGCCTCAAGCAGGCCTCCGTGTATCAATGGCTTCGGGGGGAGTCCGAGCCCCGAGGAGTCGCCCTGCGGAGAATTGCCCAGGCCCTGGAGGTCTCGACGGATTACTTGCTCGGCGTGGACCCCCCCTCCCAAGGCCTCACCGACGCACAGGTGGCCTCCAGAGAGAGCCTGCGCCTCTGCCTGCGGGATCTCGGGATCGGGGCCGGCCACCCCGATTACCTGATGTATCAGGAGGTCGCGATGAGCGATGGAGCGCCGAAATCCGCCACCGGATGGCACGACTTGATCACGAAGGTCCTGCCGAAGGTCACGGGACACCTTCGGCCCCTACTGCGGTCTTCCCGGGGGCGGAGATCGTCCCGCATCCTTCCCCTGAACGTACCCCGGCTACACGCAACCAGGCCGAAGCGGAAAAAGTCTTAATTTATATAAGGTTAGTATATTCTTATTAAAGTTAATATTGAATAATGGAAAAGGCGGGATAGTTGCCGATTTTTTCCCGTCCTTTGAGGAAGGTGAGCTCGATCAAGAAAGCGATCTCCACGATCTCCCCGCCGAGCTTCTTGACGAGATCGATCGCGGCGGCAACGGTCCCCCCAGTCGCCAGGACGTCATCGGCGATCAGGACCCGCTCCCCGGGTCGAATGGCGTCCTCGTGGATTTCTAGCGCATCAGTGCCATACTCCAATTGATACACCGCCCTGAGGGTACGGCACGGGAGCTTCCCCGCCTTCCGGATAAGGACATGACCCGCGCCGAGCGTGTAGGCCAGGGCCGAGCCGATGATGAATCCGCGCGCCTCCACGCCAACCACCACCTGTATCCCCCGCTCGCGATAGCGATCACCTAACAGGTCGAGGGCCGTCCGAAACGCCGCGCCATCCGCCAGGAGAGGAGTGATGTCCTTGAACACAACACCGGGCTTCGGGAAATCCGGAACATCCCGAATCCGTGCTTTCAGGCGGGCGATCAGCTCCTGTGGGGCCTTCACCCTCTTCACTCCTCGAAACGAATGGTGAATGCGGAGAACCGGGCCGTGTGGTCCCCCCAGGTCTCCTCCACCCTTTCGACGCGGGCGCCGGCCGGGCCCCGTTTCAGGTAGCGCAGGAGGTGCCGCAGGGCTTCCCGCTCTCCTTCGGCCACCACTTCCACGCTGCCGTCCCGGCAATTCCTGACATAACCAACGAGTCCGATTTCCCGTGCCACCCGTTCGGTGAAATACCGAAACCCGACCCCCTGCACCATCCCGCTGACCCGTGCGGTGAGCGACGCCCTGTCGGGATCCATCGCGCCTCAGCCTCTCGGGCGGCACACGGATCACGGGCGTCCGACCGTAGCGGCCACGGGATCGACCGGGGGGGCCGGGCCTCCGTGCCCGTCGGTGCCCGCGAAAGAAAGGGAAAGAGCAGGTGAATGGTCGGGGCGCGGGGATTTGAACCCCGGACCCCTTGGTCCCGAACCAAGTGCGCTACCAGGCTGCGCTACGCCCCGACACTCACACCAGTCTCGTGTTACTCGTCCTGCCACCCGTGCTCGCCGACCAGCTTGACGAAGACGCATCCGACCAGCTCTTCCTGGTCCGTCCCCCCCTCACGCTTGATGAGGCGGCGCAGGGTCTGGGCAAGGGGAGATCCCACGGGGATGACCAGGCGCCCCCCGATCTGGAGCTGCTCGACGAGGGGCGGGGGCACGTCGGGTGCCCCTGCCGTGACGACGATCGCCTCGAAGGGGGCCGCCTCAGGCCATCCCCGGCTGCCATCCCCCACCCGGATCGAGACGTTTCGGTATCCCAAACGCGCCAGCGTCTGTTGCGCGCGCTCGGCCAGCGCGGGAATACGCTCGATGGAATAGACCCACGAGGCGAGCCCGGACAGCACGGCGGTCTGGTACCCCGATCCGGTGCCAATCTCGAGGACGCGCTCGCTTCCCTGCAAGGCGAGAGCGGCGGTCATCACGGCAACCATGTAGGGCTGGGAGATCGTCTGCCCCTCATCGATCGGCAAGGGAGAATCGTCGTACGCTCGTCCGCTCGCCGACGGATCAAGGAACTGGTGCCGCGGGACCTTGCGCATCGCGTCCAGGACGCGGGGATCGGAAATCCCCCGGCGCTCAAGCTGTTCCTTGACCATGCGTTCCCTGGCGGTCCCATACGCCTCGGCGCCCGTTCCCCACCCGTTCCCTGCACCGTCCGCGAATCGTCCTCGGGAATGGCGATCTTCCATGCGCTCCGCCGCAAGACGCCCCGTCACGCCAAGAACGCTTCCCACTCTTTCAGCACCTGCGTGGCAGCGTAGTTGGTCAAGTCGAGATGCAGCGGGGTGATCGAGACCTTCCCGCCGGTCACCGCCTCGTAATCGGTCCCCCCCAGGAGCTCCCAGGTCGGCTCCCCTCCCCCAATCCAGTAATACGTCTTCCCTCGTGGATCGATCTTCTCCACGATGAGTTCATTATAGCTCCGCTTTCCTTGCCGCGTGACCACGACGCCTTTGAGCGGTCCGGCCGGCACATTGACGTTCAGCAGCGTGTCCGGCGGGAGGCCGCGTTCGAGAACGAGGGGCGCCAACCGCGCAACAAAGGCGGCAGCCGTCCGCAGCCCCTGGGGCGACGGATCAACGACCGAAACAGCAATGGAAGGAATGCCGAGGAGCGTTCCTTCCACGGCCGCCGATACGGTACCGGAATACGTGATGTCATCCCCCATGTTCGGTCCCAAGTTCACTCCCGACGCGACCAGGTGCGGCCGCTCCTTCAACATCCCCATCACGCCGAGCGTCACACAGTCCGTGGGCGTGCCGTTCACCGCATACCACCCGGGGGCCACCTCCGTGGCCCGCAGCGGCTTGTGCAGGGTCAGGGAATGGCCCGCGGCGCTCCGCTCGCGGTCGGGCGCAATCACGACAACCTCTCCGACTTCCGCCAGGGCTTCGGCGAGCGCCTTGAGCCCGGGGGAATGGATGCCGTCATCGTTGGTGACCAAGATCGCCGGTGCCTTAGGCATGGTCCTGATGACAGGCGAGCGGAGGGCGTTACGGGGACGGTGGGGGGACCGCCCCACTGAACAATGCGCGCGTGTGTTGGTCGGGGCGACCCGATTCGAACGGGCGACCACTGGCCCCCCATGCCAGTGCGCTACCAGGCTGCGCCACGCCCCGATCCCTGCGGGAAGCTACGATCGTCGAAGCAAGAGTCCAAGGGCCTCTAGTCCTTCCCGGATCTGCCGGACGCGGTGCAGGAAATCGCCAGGCTCCACCTCGTCCTGGAGCTGTCGCCTCGCCCCAGCAATGGTGTACCCCTGATCGTACAGGAGCGTCTTGATTTTCAGAATGTTTTCGATGTCCCGCTTCCGGTAGAGTCGCTGCCCCGTACCACTCTTCTTTGGCTGCAGCACCGGAAACTCCGATTCCCAATACCGCAGGATATATGGCTGAATGCGGGTGAGACGCGCCACCTCACCGATACGAAAATACAGTTTGTCCGGGATGGGCTCCCGCTTGGGCGACTCACCCGACGTCCCCCGCCGTGCGTCTCGTCGCGACGTCGATACATGTCTGCGCGTCTGGTCTCCCACGCTGCTCATCCTCCGGAACGTTAGCTCTGGGAATTCACCGCCTGCTGAAGCGCCTTCCCGGGCTTGAACTTCAGGACCTTGCGTGCCGCAATGATAATTTCGGATCCGGTCTGCGGATTGCGTCCCTTTCTGGCCCGCTTCGCCCGGACCTGAAATGACCCGAATCCCACCAGCTGAATCTTTTCCCCTTTGCTCATGGCATCCTTCAGGGCTTCAAACGTGGCTTCGACCGCCGCCATGGCTTGCTTCTTTGTCAAGCCTTTCTCAGCGACGAGCGCCGCGAGGTCTGCCTTGGTCACCTCCGTCACCTCCCTTCACCTCCGGTCGAGCGGAGGGGGTCCCCCTCTTCCGGAGCGCCACCCGAATCATCAGCGCCGTACAACGAGCGGGGCGAAGCCGTGCTTCTTCAGGGTCTCGAGCGCCTCTTGAGCCTCGGTGCGACTCCCGTACTGGCCCACCGACACCTGATGCACCAGCGTGGAAGTGGGCTCGGATACAATCTTGGCCGTGTGGTTCTTTTTCTGCAGGTTGTGCGCCAGATCGATGGCGTCGTTGAGCTGGACGGCTGACCCGACCTCCAGGCGGTACTTCCCCGCTTCACCCTCCACGATATTGGACGGAAAGCCGTCCACGTTCAGGCGCCGGGCGGCCTCCTCCGCCTCCTGCCGGCCATCAAATTCCCCCGCGTAGACGCGGTGGCGCGTGATGGAGGTCGCAACCTTCCGGATGATGGGTGTGTAGCCAAGCTTCTCCAGTCGCTTCTTGAGGGTGAGGGCGTTCTGCTCGACCACCAGCGACGCGACTTGAAGGCTGTAGCGCTTGACCCCCTCTTCCTTGGGCTTGGCCACTTTCAGTGACGGCTTCTCCGGTGCGGCGGCTGCCGCAGGCGGTTTCGGCGTTTCGGGCACCTCCGCCTTCGGCTCGACCGGCGGCGACGGCTGCTTCGGAGGTTCCACCTTGGCCACCACGTCCGGAGGCTTTTTCTCCGGTGCGGCCGGCTTCGGCACGACCTGGGCTTGGGGCTTGACGGCTTCTCGCGGTGGTGGCGCCGGCCTTCCCGCGGGGGGAGGTGCCGGAGGAACCGCTCGCTCCCGCAGGGTCACCGGCCCCCGGGGGGCCGGCGGGGACTGCCCGAAATACGTCATGTAGACGTACAGCGCCCCGCTCAAGACTATGCCCACGACCCCAAGGATCAGCAAACGCCGCGCCTGGGGGCTGAGGCTGCCCGAGGAACCCCTCGGGGGCTCCTCGGGGTCTTCTGAAGACTCCGTGGCAAAGTTGTACTTTTTCATAGACACTCCTTGAAGAAACCTCGCGCAACTTTGCGTATCATAGTGAGGTACGACAACGGTGTCAAACCTTTTCTTTCAACATCTTTCCCTCCGTAATCCATCCTTGGGACCTTTTCCATATCTCGATCGGAGGCTTTACGCAATCTTTCCTTTAAGGTAGTGGCTGTAAGCCTCAGTAATCACGGCGGAGACTATCTCCCCTGGACTGGGAGACCCTTCAGAAAAGTGCACGAGCTGGTTCCGGCGGGTTCGACCCGTCGCAGCACTTCCCATCTTGGGGTTCGGCCCCTCCTCGATCAGGACCTCTTGGATCGTGCCGAGGCGGCGACGGTTCCGGTCGAGCGCGATCTGATCCTGCAGCGCCAAGAGCGCGGTGATCCGCTCGGTCTTCAGCGCCTCCGCGACCTGATCGGAATACGTGGCAGCCGGCGTGAGCGGCCGGGGGGAGTACTTGAAGGCGAAGAGGCTGTCGTACTGCACCTCGTGCAGGAGGCGGAGGGTGTCCCGGAAGTCGTCCTCGGTCTCTCCGGGAAAACCGATGATCACGTCGGTGCTGAGTGCGATGTCCGGCACCGCGGACGTGAGGGCCTGGATCGTGTCCATATACTCTTCCCGCGTGTAGAGGCGACGCATCCGCCTGAGCACGCGATTCGAGCCGGCCTGGACCGGCAGATGCACATGTTCGCAGACGCCGGGCACCGTGGCGATCGCCTCCACCAGATCGGGGGTGAAATCCCGGGGATGCGAGCTGGTGAAGCGAACGCGGATCGTCCCGCCCGCCGCGGCGTCGATCGCCCGGAGAAGGTCGGAGAAGCGTATGCGGGGTCGCAGATTCTTGCCGTAGGCGTTAACGGTCTGCCCCAGCAGGGTGATCTCCCTATACCCGTGCTCCACCAGATCGCGCACCTCCGCGAGAATATCGTGCGGAGGGCGACTGCGCTCGGGCCCGCGCGTGTACGGGACGACACAGAAGGTACACAGGTAATTGCAGCCCTCCATGATGCTCACCCACGCCTTGAGCCGGCTCTCGCGCCGCGGTCGCGGCGACTGGATGTACAGGGGAAGCGGCTCGTTGGGTCGCGGACGCAGCGGCTGCGGCAGACTGCCCTTCAACAGCTCCGGGAGTCGATAGATCATCGCCCCCGGCCCCGCCACGAGATCGAGGTACGGGAAGCGATTCTTGAGGCGGTCGCCCTCGCGCTGTGCGAGGCAGCCGCAGAGGCCGATCTTCAGGCGCGGGTTCCGAGCCTTGAGGTGCTGGAAGGTCCCCAGCAGGCTGTAGACCTTCTGCTCGGCCTTCTCCCGGATGCTGCAGGTGTTGAGCAAGATGAGGTCCGCCTCCTCGGCCCGCTCGGTGAGTTCGTACCCCTCCCCGGCGAGCACGCCGGCGATCTTCTCCGAGTCGGCTTCGTTGGCCTGACAGCCAAAGGTGATCAGCGTGAGCTTCGGCATCCCTTGCCTCGGCGTCTCCCCGTCCCTTCAGTAGAGGTGGCAGCTCACCCAGTGGCCGGGAGACAGCTCTCGGAGGACCGGCGCTTCCTGGTCGCAGCGATCGAACCGCATCGGACAGCGCGGGTGGAACCGGCAGCCGGCCGGGACCTGCACGGGACTGGGCGGGTCCCCTTCCAGGATGATCCGTTGCCGCTTGGTGCGAGGGTCGATCACCGGGATCGCAGACAACAGCGCCTGCGTATAGGGGTGCAGGGGATTGCGGTACAGGTCCTCGCTGTCCGCCAACTCCACGATCTGTCCGAGGTACATCACGGCGACGCGGTCACTGATGTGCTTGACCACCCTGAGGTCATGGGCGATGAAGAGGTACGTGAGACCGAGCCGCTCCTGGAGGTCCTCGAAGAGGTTGATCACCTGGGCCTGGATCGACACATCCAGGGCGGAGACCGGCTCGTCGGCGATCAGGAGTTCCGGTTCCACGGCCAGCGCCCGAGCGATGCCGATCCGCTGCCGTTGTCCGCCGCTGAACTCGTGGGGGTATCGGCCCATGTGTTCGCGGCCCAGCCCCACCATCTCGAGCAGCGCGGCGACGCGATCGTCCCTCTCCCGCCCCTTCGCCAGCCGATGGATGGTGAGCCCCTCCCCCACGATCTCTTTCACCGTCATCCGCGGGTCGAGGGAAGAATAGGGGTCCTGGAAGACGATTTGCATCTTGCGCCGGAGCTGGCGCATTGCCTTTGTGCCCGCCTGGAAAACAGCCGTGGTGCCGAAGTGGACCTCTCCCGCGCTCGGCTCGAGCAGCCGCAGGATCAGGCGCGCGGTGGTCGACTTGCCGCAGCCGGACTCACCGACCAGCCCCATGGTCTCTCCCCGCCGGATGGAAAAGCTCACCCCATCCACGGCCCGCACTTCTGCCCGATCGCGGAACCAGAAGCCCTTCCGGACGGGGAAGTATTTCTTGAGATCCTTAACCACGAGGACCGGATCCATCGTCTGCTCACTCGGCCACGATGCAGCGGGCCCAGCGGCCCGGACGCACCTCCCGCAACTCCGGCTCCGTGGGCCAACATGCGTCGATGACCTTGGGACACCGGGGGGCAAACTTGCATCCGGTGGGAAGCGCGAGGAGGTTGGGCACCAGGCCGGGGATCGCCTGCAGTCGGCGCAGCCTCTTTCCCCCCTCCAGCGTGGGCAGGGACCCCAGCAGGCCCTGTGTATAGGGATGGAGGGGATTCTCGAAGAGATCCGTCGCGGACCCCTCCTCCACGACCCGGCCCGCGTACATGACCAGCACCCGGTCGGCGACCTCGGCGATGACGCCGAGATCGTGGGTGATGAGGATGACCGCCATCCGCATCTCCTCCTGGAGACTGAGGAGCAGCTCCAGGATCTGGGCCTGAATCGTCACGTCGAGGGCCGTCGTCGGCTCGTCGGCGATGAGGAGCCGTGGCCCCAGGGCGAGCGCCATGGCAATCATCACCCGCTGCCGCAACCCGCCGGACAGCTGATGGGGGTATTCGCGCGCGCGCCGGGCGGGATCGGGGACCTTCACCCGCTTCAACATCTCGACCGCCCGGTCCCACGCCTCCCGCCTGGAGACCCTCTGGTGGTGCCGGATGCCTTCCGCGACCTGGTCTCCCACCGTGAACACCGGATTGAGGGAGGTCATCGGCTCCTGGAAGATCATCGAGATGGCGCGGCCGCGGAGCGTGCGCATCTCCTCTTCCGATAGCCCCAGCAATTCCCGCTCCCCGAAGGTGATGCTCCCCCCCACGATGCGCCCCGGGGGGTCCGGGATCAGCCGGAGGATGGAGAGTGCCGTCACCGTCTTTCCGCACCCGGATTCCCCAACGATGCCGAGGGTTCCGCCGGACTGAACGCTGAACGTGACACCGTCCACCGCCCGCACGATCCCCTCCTCCGTGAAAAAATGGGTTCGGAGGTCTTGCACCGTCAGGATCGCCCCGTTCGCCCCTGTCATCTACGACCTCAAGCGCGGATCGCACACGTCCCGGAGCCCGTCGCCGAGCAGATGGAACCCGAGGACCGTACAGGTGATCGCCACACCGGGGAAGAGACAGAGCCAGGGCGTCACGGTGAGATAGGCAGCCCCCTCCGCGAGGAGGGATCCCCAGCTCACCATCGGGGGCTGGATGCCAAGCCCCAAGAAGCCGAGACCCGCTTCTGAGAGGATGTTCGAGGCGACACCGAAGGTCATGGCCACGAGGATCGGCGCCAGACAGTTCGGGAGAAGGTGCCGGAAGATGATCCGTCCTCTCCCCGCGCCCAGTGCGGTGACCGCTGCGATGTGTTCCGCTTCGCGCAGGCTGAGCACCTGTCCCCGCACCAGGCGCGCCACGGTCGTCCAGCGGACCGCCGCCAGCACGACGATGACGCTCATGAGCCCGGGTTTCTCCAGGACCGCGGTCAACGCGATAGCCAGAACGAGCCCGGGGAAGGCCATCACCGCATCGGTCAGGCGCATCAAAACGGTGTCCATCCTACCACCGAAATATCCGGCGAACAAGCCGATTGTCACCCCGACGGGGGTCACCGCCATCTCGACGAGGATCCCGACGAGGAGCGAAATGCGCGACCCGTACAGGACCCGGCTGAGCAGATCGCGTCCCAACAGATCCGTGCCGAACCAATGACCCGCACGCGGGGGAAGGAGACTATACGCCTGCAGCTCTTCGGGAATCCGGTACGGATCCTGGGGAGCCAGTACGCCCGCCAGGACGGCCATCACGCCGAAACATCCGAGGATGACGGATCCCACGACGATCCCGAGGTGCCACCCCTCCGGCCCGGGGATTCTCCCTCCACCGGCTGCGGGACGCTCCTGAGGGTGTTCGACGTCGGGATTCATTGCTCCACCACTCGGATCCGTGGATCCACGAGCGCGTACGCCAGATCGACGAGCAGGCTCGCCCCCAGATAGATGAGCGCAAACACGAAGGTCGCGCCGACCACCACCGGGAGGTCGCGGTTCCCCACCGCACTCACCAGCAGGCGTCCGAGCCCCGGCCACGCGAAAACCGTCTCCGTCAGCGGTGCGCCGACGAGTAGATCGCCGAGACCGATCCCCGCCAGGGTGATCACCGGCATGAGACCGTTCCGGAGGCCGTGCTTCAGGACAACCACCCCCTCCCGAAGCCCCTTGGCCCGCGCCGTTCGAATGTATTCCTGGTGGAGCACCTCCAGCAGCGCGCTCCGCGTGATCCGGGCGATGATACCCGCCTGCAGGACCCCCAGGGTCAGGGCCGGGAGGATCAGATGTCTGATGTCGCCCTCGCCGTATCCGGAGATGGGAAACCAGCCGAGCCAGACGCCGAAGAGAATGATGAGCATCATGCCCAGCCAGAAGACGGGCGTCGAGATCCCGAGCAGCGCGCCCATCATCAGGAGGAGATCCACGAGCGTGTTGTGCCGCATGGCCGCGACGACCCCCGCGGCGACGCCCAGCACGAGGGCGATCCCCATCGCCGCAACGGCGAGGCGCGCCGTCGCCGGAAGACGCTCGGCAATCACCTCGCTCACCGGTCTCCCCTGCCGGTACGAGGTTCCGAGATCCCCGACGACGAGCTTCCCCAGATAGCGCACATAGCGCTTCCAGACCGGCTCGTCCAGTCCGTACTCCACCCGTATCCTGGCCACGATGTCCGGGTCCGCACGCTGGCCCATCATCGCGCGCACCGGATCGCCCAGGGCGACGTGGGTGAGCAGGAAGGTGATCAGCGTGACGCCGAAAAGGACCGGCACCGCCTGCCGGCATCGCCCGAGTAAATATTTACCCATCCCCACCTGCAGCGGCTGGCCTTTCTCCCTGGCCTATGCCCGTCGGTCCCACAGGTTTTTTCGCCTTAACGCTCCAGGGCTTTCGCGAAAAATGTCAACACTCGCTTCTGGTACTTCTTCCGGTCCCTGGCATAGGTTTCCCCGTGATCCGCCCCCTCGATGACCCACAACTCGGCGCGGCCCGGGGGTGCGGCCTCGGCGAGGAGACGGGCGTGCTCGACGGGAATTTGTCGGTCCGCGGCTCCATGGATAATGAGGACCGGCTGCCGAGCGGTGGCAATGGCCCGGCGGGGATCGATTGCCCCGATATCGACGCCCAGGAGGGACGCGTAGGACCGGATGAGCCAGACGAAAGGCGCCTTAGTGGCGCCGGGGAGAAACCCGTACACCGTCTCCACCATCCGTTCCATATCGGCAAAGGCGGAGTCCACCACGATGCCTTTGAGATCGGCGTTCTGAACGAGCAGGAGGACTACCGCCCCGAGGGAAAAACCGAGGCCGCCAATCCGTGTCTCCCCGCGCTCCTTGAGATACCGGATGGCGGCCTTCAGATCCTCCTGTTCCCGGTATCCGAGCGTCGTGATGCGGCCTTCACTTTGGCCAAAGAAGCGGAAGTCGAACAGGAAGACATTATACCTGGGGTGGAGGAACTCGACTAAGGGCAGCATATCTCCCTTATCGGCGGGATAGCCATGGGTGACGATGATGGTGCCTCGTGCCGATGCGGAGGGGATAAACCAGCCGCGGAGCGTCAGGCCGTCCGCGGTGCGAAACCGGACATCCTCATACAGGAGCTTGAGGTGCAGGGGGGTGATGTTGGAGTGAAATTTGAGTGGAGCAATCGACCACACGAACTGGACGGTCGTGAAGACGAGAATCCAGACGACGAGGGACACGACACCCTTGACCAGGAGAGGACGGAGCCGACGTCTCACGCTCGTTCCGGTGGGAGGTGGGCGCGGATCCGGTCCGCAGTGGCCCGGATCCGGTCCGGATCCCCCTTGACCAGCGTCCAACCGAGGCCTTTGCCGTCCCCCGTCCAGCGCGGGATGAGGTGCAGGTGAAAATGCGGGATGACCTGAGACGCGGCGGCCCCGTTGGCCTGAAAGAGGTTCATGCCGTCGGGATGGAGCGCCGCGCGCATCGCATCGGCGACCGTCTTGGCCGTCCGCATCACCGCGGCGAGGTCGGCAGCGGTCATGTCGAAAATCGTCTCGCCGTGGACCTTTGGGATCACCAGCACGTGCCCGTCATTCACCGGGTTGATGTCCATGAAGGCCAGCGTCCCGGCGTCCTCGGTGACACGGGTCGACGGGATCCGCCCGTCCCGGATCTGGCAAAAGACGCACTGCATCGCTCCCCTCCCCAACGCGTCACCCCTCCTCCACCAGCGTGTCCGCGCTTTCCCGGATCGCTCATCCGGACGTCACGATTCTTCGGATCACCCCCACGGCGTGACGGACCCCCTCCCGGGACACGTCCTTGTGGGTAAGACACCGAATGCCATCGGCGGAGATCTGGTGGACGAGAATCCTCTCTTCCCGGAGCCGTGCCGTCAACATCGCAGCACCAATCCGAGGGTGGCGGACCGTGATGATCACGATGTTCGTCTGGACCCGTTTCCCATCGATTGCGATGCCGTCAATCCCGTCCAGTCCTTCGGCGAGGAGCCGGGCGTTGTCGTGATCCTCTGTCAGCCGGTCCACCATCGTCTCTAGCGCCACGATCCCGGCAGCCGCGATCACCCCGACCTGCCGCATCCCGCCACCGAGCAGCTTCCGAAATCGCCGCGCCCGGTCGATGAAGGCGCGGCTCCCCACGAGCAGCGACCCGATGGGGGCGGCGAGACTCTTGGAGAGACAGAACATCACCGAGTCGGCCCAACGCGCGATGGCGGGCGCCGGAACGCCGAGGGCGATGGCGGCATTGAAGATTCGCGCCCCGTCGAGGTGCACGGCGACGCCTGCGGCGCGGGCCAGTGCGGCACACTCCTGCAGGACGGGAAGCGGATACACCGTCCCCCCGCCGCGGTTCGTCGGGCTCTCGAGACAGATCAGCGCTGTCCGCGGGGTGTGGAGGGTTTCCGTCCGGATCGTTCTCCGGATCTCCTCCGGGTCGAGGATCCCGTGCTGTCCGCGGAGGGTCCGGGTCAGGACTCCGGCGAGGAAAGCCGGCCCGCCCACCTCGAAGCTGCAGATGTGGCTGCTCTCCTCGAGGATCACCTCCTCTCCCCTCGCCGCATGCGTGAGGAGGGCGACCTGATTCCCCATGGTCCCGGAAGGGACGAAGAGAGCTGCCTCTTTCCCGAGCCGTTCGGCGGCCAGGGCCTCCAGCCGGTGAGCCGTCGGATCCTCCCCATAAACATCGTCGCCCACCACGGCGTCCCGCATGGCCTCCCGCATGGCCGTCGTGGGGGTGGTGACCGTATCGCTCCGCAGGTCGATCATCGGCGTTGCGCGATCCATCGTCCCTCTACCGCTCCAGCCACACCCTGCGCATCTGCACGGTCCCGAGGGTGGGCGCGCTGTCCATCGCCGAGATCTGCTCTCGCAGGCCCATCACCCAGGGCTGGATGAGGACATCCGTGCTGTAGTAATGGAGAACAATCCAGGGCGCATCGGCAAGGATGAGCCGCTCCGCCTCCTGGTAGAGACGCCGGCGCTCGGCGGGATTCAGGCTCGCATCGGCCCGATCCAGCAGGGCGTCGACCCGGGGATTGGCATAGCGGGAGAGATTTCCCTTGGAGCCCCGGTTCCGGCTGTGAAAGAGGACCGTGAGGAAGTTTTCCGGATCGGGGTAGTCGGCCAGCCATCCCAATCGGAACCACTGGGCATCCCCTCTGTCCACCAGATTCAGATAGGCAGGCCAGTCCAGCTCCCGGAGCTCGATGCCGATCCCGAAGTGGTGCAGCGATCCCTGGACGAACTCGGCGATCTTCCGGTTGATGAGGCCCGTGTTGTAATGGAGCGTCAGTACCGGAAGCCCCCGACCGCCTTCGTACCCGGCGGCGGCCAGGAGGCGCTTGGCCCGTTCCTTGTCATGGGCGTAGCCCGGTGCGTCCGCGTCGTACCCCATCATTCCCGGCGGGAGGATCGACCGGGCCGGCATCACCCTGCCCTCCAAGATCACGCCCGTGATGGCCTCCCGGTCCACCATGTGGTTGAAGGCCTGCCGGAGGGACCGATTCTCCTTGAAGGGCGGCTTCTCGAGATTGAACTGCAGGGCATTGATGCCCAAAGCGGGCCGGGAGAGGAGCATACCGCTGAGCCGGGCATCGTTCCGGATCATCCGGTAGAGGCCCGTGGGGATGTCCGTGTGCTCCAGGGTGCCGGCCCGAAACTCCTGAAGCCGGGTCATCTCGTCCGGGATGATGCGAAAGACGATTTGATCCAGGTACGGCGGGCCCTGGAAGTAGTCCGGGTTGGCATCGACGATGACGCGATCGTCGTGGCGCCACTCGCGGAATCGGAACGGCCCCGTGCCCATCGGATGGGTGGCAAACTGGCGGCCCCAGCGTTCGACGGCCTCCCGCGGGACCACGCTCGCCGCCGGATACGCGAGCAGCGCCAGGAAAGGAGCGAAGGGGCGCTCGAGCGTCAGGCGAAGCGTGTGCGGGTCCAACACCTCGATGCCCGCGACCTGTTCCGCCTTTCCGGCCATGAAATCCCGGGCCCCCCGAAGTTTCTCGAGGATCCAGGTCCGCTCCGATTGCGTCTCGGGATGGAGCAGACGCGCGAAGCTGTACCGGAAATCTTCGGCGGTGACCGTGCGGCCGTTGTGGAAGCGCACCCCGGGATGGAGGGCGAAGGTGTAGACGCGCCCCTCGTCCGCGACGGTCCATCGTCTGGCGATCGCCGGCCGGATCTTCAGGTCCTGGTCGAAAGCGACGAGGCCGTCAAAGAGTTCGGAGGCCACCGCGTGGGAGACCGTATCGGTGATGTGGGCGGGATCCAGCGAGGGGGGATCCGACGGACCGAGGGTGTACCGGTAGATGCCTCCGCGCCGGGCGGCGCCCCCGGTCCCCACCAGCACACTGGCCCAGAGGAACACCCCCACTGCGGAGAGGAGCCGTCGCTTCATCGACGTGTGCGCGTTCCCGGGCCGCCCCGGAGGCGGGACGCCCCGCGTGCCGCTCCCCCTCAACCGAGGCGTTCGAGGGCGCGGGCCACTCGATCCAGGCCTTCCTGGATCTGCTCCATGCCGAGGGAGTAGGATATCCGCACGTGCTTGTCGTTGCCGAAGTCGGCACCCGGCACTGCGGTGACGCGGGCCTCCCGGATCAGATACGCCACGAGGTCGGTGGAGCTGTTGATCTTGCGTCCCCGGCCGAGCCTCTTCCCGTAGAAAGCGGAGACGTTCGGGAAGGCGTAGAAGGCCCCGTGCGGGGGCACGCATGTGACCCCTGGAATCTTCTCCAAGCGCTCCAGAAGATGCCGCCGGCGTCTGTCGAATTCCGCGCGCATCATCTCGACCGCCTCCTGCGGTCCCAGCAGGGCGGCCACGGCCGCCTTCTGGGTGATCGAGGTCGGAGCCGAGGTGGAGTGGCTTTGCAGATCGATCATGGCCTTGATGACCTCTGCGGGGCCGGCGGCGTACCCGAGACGCCACCCGGTCATGGCGTACGTCTTGGAGACCGCCCCCACCACGAAGGTCCGTTTCTTGACCGCGTCGCCCAAGGAGGCAATGCTCACGTGCGTGACCCCGTCATAGGTCAACGCCTCATAGGCCTCGTCCGACACGAGATAAAAGTCCTTCTCCACGGCCAGCTCGGCGATGGCCTTGAGCTCGTCGGTCTCGATCACCGCGCCGGTCGGGTTGCACGGGGAATTGAGGATCACCGCCTTGGTCCGGGGGGTCACGACCGGCTCGATATGGCTCCGCTTGACGCGAAACCCTTCCTCTTCCGAGATCGGGGTGAAGACCGGCGTGGCCGCGGCCAGGCGGACCTGCTCGGGATAGCTCACCCAGTACGGCGCAGGGATGATGACTTCGTCCCGCTTGTCGAAGAGGACCATCGCCAGATTGTAGAGGGCTTGCTTGGATCCGGCGCAGGCGATCACCTCATCCCGGGTGTATTCCAGCCCCTGATCCCGCTTCAGCTTTGCGATCACCGCATCGCGCAGCTCGTCGATGCCCGCAGGGGGGGTATACTTGGTGAACCCGTCCTGTATGGCGCGGACGCCCGCCGCCTTGATGTGATCCGGGGTGTCGAAATCCGGCTCACCTCCCGCGAAGCTAATGACATCGATTCCCTCCGCTTGCATCTGCCTCGCCAATGCCGTCAGCGCGAGGGTCGACGAAGGGCTGATGCTCCGGACGCGCCGTGACAGTGCCATGCATTCCTCCTTACAGCTTGCCGTGTCTCAGCTGGCGATACCGCTCTTTGAGCATGCGTTCGACGCAGGGAGAGACCAAGCCCTTGACGGTGCCCCCCAGGAGCGCGACCTCCTTGACGAGCCGCGAGCTCAGGTAGGTATAGGCCTCGTGGGGCATCAGGAACACCGTTTCGATATCCTCGGCGATCCGGCGATTCATCAGGGCCATCTGGAATTCGTACTCAAAGTCTGCGATGGCCCGGAGTCCCCGGATCACCACCGTCGCTCCCTGGGCTTTCACGTAATCGACGAGAAGCGCCTGAAAGGCGTCAATGCGCACCCCGCGCCAATCTCCGAGCGCATCCCGAATGATTGCCATCCGCTCCTCAACGGAAAAGAAGGGGGACTTCTCGGGGTTGGCGGCCACGGCCACGATCATCCGAGGAAAGATTTTCAGCGCGCGCTCCAGGATATCCCGGTGACCGTTCGTAAAGGGATCAAAGGTGCCGGGATAGACCGCCAACGGCCTCTTCACCGCTCCCCCTCCGCTGTTCGTCCGTAGAAGGTGAGAACCGTCTGCCCGTGGGCCCGCTCCCGTGTCCGCGACAGACTCCCGATGCGCGGTGGGAGCACCTCTTTGGCAAAGTGCTCAACGATGACGACCCCGTGCGGCTGGAGCAGATCGCCAGAGGCGACGGCCTCCAGTGTCCTCGGGGCGATCCCCGTCCCGTACGGCGGATCGCAAAAGATGATATCGAAGCGTTCTCCCTGACGGACCAAGCGGGGCAACACGCGCAGGACGTCGCCCGCGAACACCCGCCGGGGCCCTCCCACCTTCTCCGCGTTTTCCCGGAGGACGCGGAGGCAGGCCGGATCCCGCTCCACGAAGACCGCCTCGGCGGCTCCACGGCTCAAGGCCTCGATCCCCACCGCCCCCGAACCGGCATAGAGATCCAGGAATCGGGCCCCGCGGACCGAGGCTCCGAGGATACCAAAAAGCGCCTCCCGAAGGTAGTCGGAAGTGGGACGGACCCCTGTTCGCTTGGGCACCTTTAGCCGGTGCCCCTTGGCCTTTCCTGCAATTACCCGCATGTGTTCAGCGCCCCGCTGTCAGCTATCCGCCATCAGCAACGGGTCTCCGCGGCTGCGGACAGCTGCCTGCGGACAGCTGATGGCTGCTCCTAGCCGACCGTGGCCAGATCCAGTGCCTCCTGCCATCGCTCTCTGAGGGCCGCGCGCAGTGATACGTGCGTGGCCAGGTCCGGATCATCCGCCACCAGCCTGACGGCCTCACGTTGGGCCAGCTCGAGCAGACCGACATCCCGGAGGAGTTGGGCGACCTTCAGGTCCGGTAACCCCGCCTGCCGCGTCCCGAAGAGCTCTCCGGGGCCCCTGAGTTCCAGGTCGCGCTCCGCGATCTCGAAACCGTCACCACAGGCGGCCATCGCCTCGAGCCTGCCCCGCGCCTCCGAAGTCAGGCGAGGGCCGTGAATCAAGAAGCAGGCTGCCCGGGTCTCTGCGCGCCCGACCCTTCCCCGAATCTGGTGGAGTTGCGTGAGCCCTAATCGTTCGGCGTGCTCCACCACCACTACGGTCGCTCGCGGGACGTCCATGCCCACCTCCACGACCGTGGTGGCCACTAGGACCTGGATCTCGCCGCCGCGGAAGGCTTCCATCGTGATCCTCTTCTCTTCCGGTCGCATGCGGCCGTGGAGGCAGCCGACGCTGCAGTCCCGCAGGATCCCTCGCTTCAGCTCCGCCGCCAACCGGGTGGCCGCCCTAAGTTCGGCCCCATCGCTCTCGTCAACGAGAGGGCAGATCACGTACGCAGCTCCGCCCCGTCGGACCTCCTCCAGGACAGACCGGTATGCCTGCAGCCGCATCTCCTCCGGCACCAGCGTGGTCGTGACCGGCTGACGGCCGGGG
>DASRUH010000013.1:0-16019 GCA_035655535.1 Methylomirabilis sp. (SeqCode) | reverse complement strand
TGCCGCCCGCCGGTCCCTGGAAATGCTGGTGAAATTCATCACCGAGCGGCAGTGGTGACGAGTGAGGTCGCGATGTCTGCCAAGCGGGTCTTGATCGTAAAGCTGAGCTCGTTGGGAGATTTGATCCACGCCCTCCCCACCATTCATCGGCTCAAGGTCGGCCTTCCCGCCACGATCACCTGGGTGGTGAATGCAGTCTACGCCCCGCTCCTCACGCATGCCCTCGATGTGGATGAGGTGATTCCCTTCGATCGGCGACGTCCCATCCGCGGTCTCTGTGAGGTGGTGCGTCAACTCCGACGGAGGGAGTTCGATTTCGTCATTGATCTCACCGGCCTCTTCAAGAGTGCCCTGATCAGCCGGCTGGCGCGGGGCCGACTCTGTCTCGGCCCCTCCTCTGCCCGGGAACTGGCCTGGCTCTTCTACCATCGACGGATCGGTTCGAATGATCTGAACCGGCACGCGGTGGACCGCTACCTCGACGTCGTCCGGGCGCTCGAGGTCCAGGAGGGGGATCGGGTTTTCTCCCTCGCCTTTCCGTCCTGGGCTCCGGCCGCGGACGGGGGACGGCCCGTCGTGGTGTTGATTCCGGGCGCCCGCTGGGCGACGAAGATGTGGCCGGCGGCCGCCTTCGCCGACCTGGCGGAACGGCTGTGCCGGGACCGGGTGCAGGTGATTGTGGTCGGTGGGGAGTCGCCCATCGCCGGGGACCCGCTCGCCGCGTCGGACGGGGTCCTCGACCTGCGGGGAAAGACCTCGCTGCCGGAACTCGGCGGAATCTTGCAGCGGGCCGATCTCGTCATCGCGAACGACACAGGTCCCATGCATCTTGCCGCTTCCCTCGGGCGACGGGTGATCGCCCTCATGGGCCCGACGGACCCGAAACGGACGGGACCCTACGGAGAAGGCCATCGCGTCCTGTCCACGTGGCCCTCGTGCAGCCCCTGCCTCTCCAAGATCTGCCGGAACCCGGCCGGCCAGGTCTGCCTTCGGGATCTCAGGCCAGGAGAGGTCTACGCGGCCGCCGTGGCGATGCTGGCCCACGGGTCACGGGCGCAGCGGCCCTGCGCCGCTGAACGGACTCCCGCAGAGTCGGTCCCGTCGCGATTCGACCAGGGCCTCGACGGTGAGCTCGGCCGAACCGCTCACCGCCCTGAGCGCGTCGAAGGGCTCACTGCCGAAGGGCGTGTCGAAGGGCAGGCCGAAGAGTCACCCAATCCATACTGACGCTCATGGCCGACCTCCCAGCGCGTGGCCGACTCCCGTACACCGACGGGCGAGGTGGTCGCGCGACGCAGTGGCGTCCCGAGCGGTCAGGTATAATGCGTAATAGGGAGGGCGGCGCGCGTCAGACGCTGTATGAGTGAGGAACCGAAAACCATCCGAAACTTCTCCATCATCGCCCACATCGACCACGGAAAGTCCACCCTGGCCGATCGACTCCTGGAGTACACCGGTGCCATCCCAGCGCTGAAGATGCGGGAGCAGGTCCTGGACCATATGGAACTGGAGCGGGAGCGGGGGATCACCATCAAGGCCAAGGCGGTCCGTCTCCATTACACGTCGCGGGAGGGGACGGGCTACACCCTCAACCTGATCGACACCCCGGGACATGTCGATTTCACCTACGAAGTCTCCCGGGCGTTGAGCGCCTGCGAGGGGGTCCTGTTGGTGGTCGATGCCTCCCAGGGGGTGCAGGCGCAGACGCTGGCCAACCTCTACCAGGCTCTCGAACAGAACCTTACCGTCGTTCCCGTCATCAACAAAATCGATCTTCCCATTGCCGATGTCGCACGGACCACAGCGGAGATGGAAGAGACGGGCCTGATCGATGTTTCCGGGACGATCCTGTGCAGCGCCAAGGAGGGAATCGGGACGCAGGAGATCCTCGAAGCGATCGTCGCCCGCATTCCCCCCCCGCGCGGGGATCCGCGGGCACCCCTCACCGCCCTGGTGTTCGATTCGTGGTTCGATCCCTTCCAGGGGGTGGTGGCGACCGTCCGGGTGGTGGATGGGGTCGTGCGCCCCGGGATGCGCATCCAACTCCTGGCCACGGGTGCCACGTTCGAGGTGAGCCAGGTGGGCGTCTTCGGTCCGGAAATACGACCGACCGGTCTCCTGGAGGCGGGCGAGGTCGGATATCTCATGGCGGGGATAAAAGATGTCCGACAGGTCCGGGTGGGGGATACCATCACCCTGGCCGACCGGCCGACGCAGACACCCCTCCCCGGCTTCCGGAACGTCCGGCCGATGGTCTTCGCGGGGCTCTATCCGATGGACGGGGGGAGCTACGTCCGCTTGAAGGAGGCGTTGGAGAAATTGCGGCTCAACGATTCCGCCTTTACGGCGGAACCAGAGACCTCGGCGGCCTTGGGATACGGCTTCCGGTGCGGATTCTTGGGGCTCCTCCACCTGGAGATCGTCCAGGCGCGACTGGAGCGCGAATTCGATCTCGAGCTCCTCACCACCGCCCCCACCGTCGTCTACCGGGTCGGCCTCACCGACGGCACCGTGGTGGAGGTGGACAACCCCTCTCGCCTTCCCTCCCGGGAGCGTGTCCGGATTATCGAAGAGCCGTACATCCGCGCCACGATTCTGGCGCCGGCGGACTACGTGGGACCCATTCTCGCCCTCTGCCAGGAGAAGCGCGGGGTGCAGATCGGGCTCGAGTATCCCCACGAGCGGCGCGTCGTGGTCACGTACGATCTTCCTCTGGCGGAAGTCGTCCTCGATTTCTACGATCGGCTCAAGTCGCTCTCCCGTGGATTCGCCTCGCTCGATTATGCGCTCACCGACTTCCGCGAAGGGGATCTCGTGAAGCTGGACATCCTCGTGAATGGAGAGCCGGTGGATGCCCTCTCGGCCATCGTGCAACGGGATCAGGCCTATCATCGCGGACGGCAGCTCGTCGGCACGCTGCGCGAACTCATCCCGCGGCAGCTCTTTGAAGTGGTGCTGCAGGCGGCGATCGGGGGAAAGGTGATCGCCCGGGAGAGCATCAAGCCCCTCCGCAAACAGGTGACCGCTCACTTGTATGGGGGCGACGTCACGCGCAAGCGGAAGCTCTTGGACCGGCAGAAAGAGGGGAAAAAGCGGATGAAGCAGGTGGGGCGGGGCGAAATCCCGCAAGAGGCCTTCATGGCCGTCCTCAGGCTGCGGCGGGACGAGAGTGGGGGACGGGGGGCGGGGCGGGTCGGACAGGCCTGAACCGGGCCCGGTGCCCCGGGCGGTGGACGCGGGGGGCGACGATAGCGATGACGCACAAACCCGAACACGAGACACTACTGCGGGGCGAGGAGCCGACGGTGGTGGTGCCACCCGAGCAGGGGAGATCGGCGGCTCGGGAGTGGCTCGAGGCGCTCGCCGTCGCCGTGATCCTTGCCCTCTTCATCCGGACCTTCGTGGTGCAGGCGTTCAAGATCCCCTCGGGATCCATGATTCCCACCCTGCTCGTCGGGGACCATATCTTGGTCAGCAAGTTCATCTACGGGGTCCGGATCCCGGGATTGGACACTTGGATCCTCGGTCCCTGGACCCCCGAGCGCGGGGATATCATCGTCTTCAAGTACCCGTACGACGAGAGTCGCGATTTCATCAAGCGGGTCGTCGGGCTTCCGGGGGAGGTGGTCGAGGTCCGGGCGCGACAGATCTATATCAACGGGACACCGCTCGACGAGTCGTATCTCCCGGCCGATGATCGCGCCACCGCGATCAATCCCCAACCCCCCGGCGACTTCTTTGGACCGGTCACGGTGCCGGAGGGGAAGCTCTTCGTGCTCGGAGACAATCGAGACCAGAGTCAGGACAGCCGGTTCTGGGGCTTCCTGGATATGCGGAAGGTGGAAGGGGAAGCCTTCATCGTCTACTGGTCATGGGACGCGGGTGAGCGGCAGCTGCGGTGGAATCGGATCGGCAAGGTCATCAACTAGGCACCGGCCGGTACCCATTCCCCACCCGAGATTCCCCCTTGACAAGCTGCACATCGCTCTTTACTCTCGAAGAGATGACGGTTTAGCACTCTGCCCGTGAGAGTGCTAATGCAAGGGGTTGCGATGCGCGAGACGTCCCCCGAGCTGAACGAGCGACAACGCGAGGTCCTGCGGGCGACGATTCGGCAATACATCTCCAGCGCCGAGCCCGTCGGCTCCCGGAGCATCGCGCGGAAATACGGGTTCCGGCTGAGTTCCGCCACAGTGCGCAACGTCATGGCCGATCTCGCGGAGTTCGGGTTTTTGTCCCAGCCGCACACCTCGGCCGGCAGGGTGCCGACGGATCTCGGGTACCGCTGCTACGTTGACAGCCTCATGGATCCCCGTCCATTGACCCGGGCTGAGGAACACCTCATCGAGCGGCGTTTCCGTCCGCTGCAGGGCGAGGTGGAGGAGCTCATGCGCGAAGCCACAAAGCTCCTCTCCAACCTCTCTGGGTCGGTCGGGGTGGTGCTCGTGCCGCGGATGGACCACTTGACGGTCAAGCGGATCGAGCTCGTGCACTTGTCGGCGGACCGGGTCCTGGTCATCCTGGTCACCGCATCGGGGCAGGTCCATCATAAGATGGTCGTCCTGGACGAGGTCATCCCCCAGGAGGAATTGAACCGGATCGCGCGGCTCCTCAATTCGCTGGTCGAGGGGATGTCGCTCTCACAGGTCCGGCAGCTTGTGGTCCGGAGGATGGCCGAGGAGAAGGCCATGTACGACGCCCTTCTCCGCTGTGCGCTGACCCTGGGTCAGAAGAGCTTCGCGGAAGAGATGGAGGGTGACGTTTACATCGGTGGGACCGCGAACATCATACAGCAGCCCGAGTTCGCCGATGTGGAGAAGATGCGGTCCCTCTTCGCAGCCTTCGAAGAGAAGTCGAAGCTCGTGAAAATCCTCGATCACTGCGTGGCCCAGCAGGGACTCACCGTCATCATCGGCTCGGAGAATGCCGTCTGGGAATTGCAGCGACTGAGCGTCGTGATGGCGCCGTACTGGTGCGGGGAACACCTGCTGGGGACGCTGGGGGTGATCGGCCCGACCCGAATGGACTACAGCAAGATCGTCCCCCTGGTGGATTATACCGCTACGCTGGTCAGCCGCTCCCTCTCGGCAGTGGTACCGTAACCGTCGCTGGGATCTCGAGGGCGGGAGGTTTCCCTCTCGCCTTTTGCCTTCAGGGGTATTGACGATGTCGGAGCAGGAACGAGTCGAGCCGGACCGCGAGGCACCGGACCCACAGAGGTCGTCCGAGGCCGAGCGCCCTGGGCCGCCCGAGGAAGCGGTCGCTGCACCAGAGGCGGATCTGGCGCGGCGGGCCGTGCCCCAGGCACAGGAGCTCGAGGAGCTGCGGGATCGCTACCTGCGTCTGGCGGCCGAATTCGACAATTACCGCAAGCGGGTGGTGCGGGAGCGTGCGGAGCTGGTCCGCACCGCACAGGAAGGCCTGCTGATGGAACTGCTGCCGGTGATCGACAATCTGGAGCGGGCGCTCGCCGTTGCCCGGGCCTCCGCCGCCACCTCGTCCCGGGCGCATGAGGCCTTGATCGAAGGCGTGGAGATCACCCTGCGTCTCTTCCGGGGCGTGCTGGAGAAACAAGGGGTCAAGGAGATCGCCACCGTAGGACAGGAGTTCGATCCGACCGTCCATCATGCCGTCGAGCAGGTGCGTACCACCGCCTACCCCGAGAACACGGTCGTCGAGGAGGTGGCGCGAGGCTACCTCCTCGATCAGCGGGTCCTCCGTCCCGCCCTCGTCAAGGTATCCGCCGCGCCGGCCGCGCCCGTGCGCGGAGACGGGGGGGACACGGGTGAACCACGGTGAGCAAGGATTACTACCGGCTTCTCGGTGTCACCAGGAGCGCCTCTCCCGAGGAAATCAAGAAGGCGTACCGTCGCCTGGCCCTGAAATCCCACCCCGATAAGAATCCCGGAAACCACGCGGCAGCGGAGGAGTTCAGGGAGGTCACCGAAGCCTACGAGGTCCTGTCGGATCCCGAACGGCGCCAGGACTATGACCGGTACGGGTCCGTGGGGGCTTCGCGGGTGGCGGGGACGTCTGCCGACTTCGATGTGGGCTTCGGCGGACTGTTCGAGGACATCCTGGAGGGGTTTTTCGGCGCCACCGGCGCGGCCGGTGCTGCCCAGCGGGGGGCCGATCTTCGCTATACGTTGACCATCACATTGGACGAGGCGGCCAAGGGGGTCAAGAAGGAGATTGTCGTTCCCCGGCTGGAGGTCTGTGAGGGGTGCCACGGAACGGGCGCCAAATCGGGCACGCGCCCCGAGACGTGTCCGGTCTGCCGCGGCAGAGGTCAGGTCCAGTTCTCGCGAGGCTTTTTGACCGTCAGCCGGACGTGCCACCGCTGCCACGGAGAGGGGCGGGTGATCGCTTCGCCGTGCCGAACCTGTCAGGGAGACGGGCGGGTCACCCAGGAGCGGCCGGTCACGGTCAAGATTCCTCCGGGTGTGGAGACGGGGGCCCGGCTTCGGATCAGCGGCCAGGGAGAGGGCGGGCGTCGCGGAGGGCCTTCGGGGGATCTGTATGTGGTGGTCCAGGTGTCGGAGCACCCGATTTTCCGCAGGGAGGGGGCTGATTTGACCTGCGAGGTCCCGATCAGTTTCACCCACGCGGCGTTGGGCGGCGAGGCGCTCGTGCCGACGTTGAACGGGATGATCCCCATCCACATCCCCGCCGGGGTCCAGCCGGGGGCGGAAATCCGTCTGGAAGGATATGGCCTGCCCAGCCTCCGGGGGTACGGTCGCGGGGACCTCCGAGTGAAGATTGTGGTCGAGATTCCACCCGAGCTAACCAGGAAAGAACGGGAGCTCCTCGAAGAGCTCCAGCGCCTGGAAACCGGAGACGGAGCGCCGCTCCGGAAGAGCTTCACGGAGAAGGTGCGGGAACTCTTCGGTGGAAGGACCGGTTGACAGGGCTCAGGTCACGCGTCCCGAAACCGGCATCGTGCTTCCCAACGCCTGTGGTCTCCATGTGCTCCCAGCCGACGGGTCCCGCGGGTGCGTGCGCTCCGCGGAGATCGGACCGTTCATCACCGATGCATCGTTTTTTCGTGATCAGGGGGTTTCACCTGGGAGATGACGTGCGATTTACGGCGGCCCAGGCCCGCCAGATGACCCGGGTCCTTCGGATGGGCGTGGGTGCGCGCTGCGTGAGCTTTGACGGGAGCGGGCGGGAATGGGAGGTGGAAATCGTGGCGGTCTCTCCTCGCGAGGTCGTCGGGCGCGTGGTGGCGGAGTGCGCGCCGCGGCGAGAGTCCTCCCTGCGCGTCGTGCTGCTCCAGGGGCTGCTGAAGGGGTCCAAGATGGATTTTGTGATTCAGAAGGCCACCGAGATGGGGGTGGCGGGGATTGTGCTCCTGGCGACGAAGCGGACCGTGCCCGAGGGATCAGGGAAGGTGGTCCGCTGGGGCCGGATCGCCGTCGAGGCGGCGGAGCAATCGGGGCGGGTCACGGTGCCGCCCGTGACTGGCCCGCACACCCTGGAGACAGCCGGACTCGGTTCGACCGCTGGCGTGAAGCTCGTCTTGTGGGAGGGGGCGCCGGTGGGGAGCCTCGCCCCGCTCCTGGATGGGCTGCCCCCGCCGCGGGACGTCGTGATCCTCGTGGGTCCCGAGGGGGGCCTCGAGGCAGAGGAGGTGGCGCTCCTCACGGGGCGGGGGTTTGTCCCCGTCTCCCTCGGGCCCAGGGTCCTCCGGGCCGAGACGGCAGCGCTTGCGGCCCTCGCCATTCTCCAGCACCGCTGGGGCGATCTGCGCTGACCGGACCGCGCGGACGGTGTTGGGCGATTCCCGCTCCTGGCGGCCGGCGGCTCGGGGGGGATGCGGAGGCCACGGTCCACTGAACCGGTGAGGCGATGCGCTTATCGCTGATCGACGCGACGTCGTACATCTATCGCGCCTTCCATGCCCTCCCTCCCCTGAGCAATGCCCGGGGGCTCCCCACCCATGCGATCTACGGCTTCACCACCATGTTCTTCAGGGTGCTGCGGGAACGGGCGCCCGAATACGCGGCAGCGGTGTTCGATGCGGGGGGGAAGACGGAGCGCCACCGGGACTACGCCGGCTACAAGGCGCAGCGGCCGCCGATGCCGGACGCCCTTGCGATGCAGGTTCCGTATGTCTATCAGATCGTCGAAGCGCTCCACGTCCCCCTGCTGATGGCGGAGGGCTACGAGGCAGACGACATCATCGGGACGGTGGCGACGCGGGCCGCGGCCGACGGCTGTCATGTGACCATCGTCTCCGGCGACAAGGACTTCTTCCAGCTGGTGGGGCCTGCTATTGCGGTCTTCGATCCCATGCGGGACAAAACGTATCGGGCCGAAGATGTCGAAGCGCGGTTCGGCGTCCCGCCCCGCGCGCTGGCCGATCTCATGGCGCTCACCGGGGACGCCGTGGACAACATCCCCGGGGTTCCGGGGATCGGGGAGAAGACGGCGAGCGCGCTGCTGCAGGAATTCGGAACGGTGGAGCGTCTCCTCGCGTCTCTGGATCGCGTGGGGCGGCCCAAGCTGCGGGAGGCCTTGAAGGCTCATGCCGAGCAGGTCCGGGTCAACCGCGGCCTCGTCACCATCCGGACCGACCTTCCCTTGGTCTTCCCGACCGTCCTGGCGCCGCGCCCATCCCCCGATTGGGAGCGCCTTCGGGTCCTGTTCCAGGAGCTGGAGTTTACCCGATTGCTCGCACACCTCAGGCATTCGGGGGAGGAGACCCGGTAGGCATATGATCGTGGTGGGACTGACGGGCGGGATCGCCACGGGCAAGAGTACCGTGGCGCAGATGTTCGCCGAGCATGGGGCGCACGTCATCGATGCCGATGAGATGGTCCGGGAATTGCAAAAGCCAGGCACGGCCGTCTATCACGCTATCATCGAGGCCTTCGGGCGGCACATTCTGCGGGCGGACGGCACCATTGATCGCAGATCACTCGGCGATCTCGTCTTCAGGGATGTGGAGATCCGACGGCGGCTGGAGGCCATTGTCCATCCGGCCCTGGTCAGTGCGGTGGAGCGGCGGCTGTCCGAATTGCGGAGGCAGGGCGTCCCCGCATGCGTCGTGGAGCTGCCCCTCCTCATCGAGGCACAGGCCGAGGATCGTTTCGACTGCGTGGTGGTCGTGACCGCTCCCGAGGAGGTGCAGGTGGCACGGCTCATGGCCGCCCG
Organism: Methylomirabilis sp. (SeqCode); assembly: GCA_035655535.1. Classification (GTDB taxonomy): domain Bacteria; phylum Methylomirabilota; class Methylomirabilia; order Methylomirabilales; family CSP1-5; genus CSP1-5. The sequence continues at coordinate 6,863 of DASRUH010000013.1, read as the reverse complement.
GGCGCTGACCCGGGAAGAGGCCATCACCCGCATTCGCAGCCAGATGCCTCTCGATGCGAAGGCCCGGCGGGCCGATTTCGTGATCGAGAATGGAGGAGAGTTGCGGGAGACGCGGCGCCGGGTGGAGGAGATCTACACCGTGCTACTTCGGACGGGTTCAAAAAAGACTTGACAAGGTTCGGGCAGGTTCCTAGTATTGGTGGCGAATACGCCGATGTGAAAACATCTCCGCAGCATACCCAGGCATATTCCACCACCGTTATCCAGCTGCCCTGTTCGACCTCGGGAGATCCCCTGTATCGGATAGTACACGCAGACGGTGAGAACGTTCCCGCCCCCCGTGCAGGGTCTTGGGCGAGCGTGTCCGATCCCAGATGTGCGGTGATGACCGTGGCCGTGTGAGGACCCCACGCGAGGGGAGAGCGCCCGGCCACTGCCGGTCCCGCGGGTAGAGCAGAGAGGAGGCGAGAGAAACCGTTATGCCGTCGCAACGCCACACGCCTGACGCTGCCAAAGAGGCAACCAAAGAGGCGAAAAACAGCGGGGAGACGAAGGCGGTAGCCCGGGAGCCGGTCAAGGAGCCGCCCCGTGAGGGTCTGATGAACCTGGCGGAGCTCACGGAGAAGACGATCGCGGAACTGACCACGATCGCGCGGACCCTCGGCCTGGTGGGCGCCAGCACGCTCCGCAAGCAGGAGCTGATCTTCAAGGTCCTGGAGGCCCAGGCGGAGAAGAACGGGCTCATCTTCGCCGAGGGGGTGCTGGAGGTGCTCCCGGACGGTTTTGGCTTCCTCCGAGCGCCCAACTACAACTACCTTCCGGGACCGGACGATATCTACGTCTCGCCGTCCCAGATCCGGCGGTTCGACCTGCGCACCGGGGATACAGTGTCGGGCCAGGTCCGGCCCCCGAAGGAGGGGGAGCGGTATTTCGCCCTCCTCAAGGTGGAGGCAGTCAACTTTGAAAATCCCGAGGCGATCAAAGACAAGACCCTCTTCGATAACCTGACCCCCCTCTTCCCCAACGAGCGGATCCGCTTGGAGACGACCGGGGATGAGATCAACATGCGGGTCATAGATCTGATCACGCCCATCGGAAAGGGACAGCGGGGACTGATCGTGGCGCCTCCCCGGACCGGGAAGACGATTCTGCTTCAGAAGATTGCCAACAGCATCACGAAAAATCACCCGGAGATCTTTCTCATTGTCCTGCTCATCGACGAGCGCCCGGAGGAGGTGACCGATTTCCAGCGATCGGTGAAGGCCGAGGTCATCAGCTCCACATTCGACGAGCCGGCCAGTCGCCACGTTCAAGTGGCAGAAATGGTCCTGGAAAAGGCGAAGCGTCTGGTGGAGCACAAGCGGGATGTGGTGATCCTGCTGGATTCGATCACCCGAACCGCCCGTGCGTACAACGCCGTCTGTCCGCCGAGCGGCAAGGTCCTCTCGGGCGGGGTCGACGCCAATGCCCTGCAACGCCCCAAACGGTTTTTTGGAGCTGCGCGGAATATCGAAGAGGGAGGATCGCTCACCATCATCGCCACGGCCCTGATCGATACCGGGAGCCGCATGGACGATGTGATCTTTGAAGAGTTCAAGGGGACCGGGAATATGGAACTCCACCTGGACCGGCGCTTGGTCGACAAACGCATGTTCCCCGCCATCGACATCTTCCGGTCCGGGACCCGCAAGGAGGAGCTGCTGCTCACGCAAGAGGAGCTCAACCGGATGTGGGTCCTGCGGAAGGTCCTGGCGACGATGGGGGTGGTGGAGGCCATGGAGCTCCTCCTGGGAAAGCTGGCCGAGAGCAAATCCAACGCAGAATTTCTCCGCGCGATGCACACCTAGGGCACCCCGGCGATCCGGGTGCGAAAGCAGCCGCAAGGCTGCTTTTTTGTTGCCCTGACGACCGGGCATGCTAGAATGCCAAGCGTGCAGCGGGATGGAAACCGCTCGCACCGATGACGGGGAGGGCGGCGATGAAGAAGGGCATTCATCCGAAGTATGTGAATTGTGTCATCACCTGCGCCTGCGGCGAGGTGATCCCTACGCGCTCGGTCGTGCCGACGATTCGGGTCGAGATCTGCTCCAAGTGCCATCCGTTCTTTACCGGGCGGCAGAAGCTGGTGGACAGCGAGGGGCGCGTGGAGCGATTTCAACGGAAGTACCGCCGCAAGGCCTCCCCGGCTTCATGAGGCACGGATCGCCGAAGGCGGGCGGGACGCCCGTCCCTGAGGCGTGACGTGTGAACGCACGGTGATGGTGACGTGGCTCGACAAGCTCCGGGAGATCGAAGAGCGGTACGACGACTTGAGCCGGACGCTGGCTGATCCTTCCGTTCTCCAGGATCCCCAGACCTATCAACGGCACGCCAAGGCCCACGCCGATCTCCAGCCCATCGTCGACAGGTACCGTGTCTATCAGCGATCGACGCGAGAAGAGGAGGAAGCGGCGTCGCTCCTGCAGGAGGCGACCGACCCGGAGATGCGGGCGCTCGTCGAGGGAGAGATCAAGGCCCTGAGAGCGCGGCGGGACACGGTGGAGCAGGAGCTCAGGGCCATGCTCCTGCCCAAGGACCCGATAGAAGAGAAGGGCGTCATCATGGAGATCCGTGCCGGAGCCGGGGGGAACGAGGCCGCATTGTTCGCCGCCGATCTGCTTCGGATGTATACCCGGTACGCGGAGGCCTTGCGCTTCCGGGTAGAGATGCTGTCGGCCAATCCCACGGGGATCGGCGGGATGAAGGAAGTGATCCTGGCCATTGAGGGCAAGGGGGCCTTCCGCAGGCTCCGGCATGAGAGTGGCGTCCACCGGGTCCAGCGGGTGCCGGCCACGGAGGCGAGCGGGCGCATCCACACCTCGACGGTGACGGTCGCCGTGCTGCCCGAGGCGGAGGAAGTGGAGGTCGCCATCGACCCGAAAGACCTCCAGATCGACGTCTTCCGGGCCAGCGGTGCCGGAGGACAGCATGTGAACGTTACCGACTCCGCGGTCCGGATCACCCACATCCCGACCGGGCTGGTCGTCTCGTGTCAGGATGAACGGTCCCAGCACAAGAACAAGGCCAAGGCCCTCAAGGTCCTCCGGGCGCGCCTCTTGGAGCGGGCCCGGGCCGAGCAGGAGCGCGAGATCGCAGACGCCAGACGGCAGCAGGTCGGAACGGGGGACCGGAGCGAACGGATCCGGACCTATAATTTCTCCCAGGGCCGGGTGACCGATCACCGGATCGGGTTGACGCTGTATAACTTGCCGGAAGTGCTCGACGGCAAGCTCGACGAGTTGGCCGAAGCCCTGATGACGCATTACGAGGCCGAGCGACTCAAGGCTCCCTCGGCATCCTGACCGCGCGGGAGAGGAACGATGGGACCACTGGTGACGGAGATGGCGCGCGCCACCCCCCGCGGGGCGTCGATGAACGCGGCCATGGCGTGGGCGACGGCACGCCTGCATGCGGCGGGCGTAGAGACGGCCCGGCTGGACGCGGAGTGCCTCCTGGCCTCCTGCCTCGGCTGTGATCGCCTCCACCTGTACGCGGCAGGTGCGGGATCGCTGCCGGCTGCGGTCCTTACGGCCTACAGGGACCGGGTGCGCCGCCGTGAGCACCGGGAGCCGCTGGCTTACCTCATCGGCGTGAAGGAGTTTTGGTCCCTCGCCTTTGCGGTGACCCCGGCCGTCCTGATCCCGCGGCCTGAAACTGAAAGCCTGGTCGCAGTCGCCCTCGACGCGCTCGCGGGTTCCGCGTCGCCGGTCGTCGCCGATGTCGGAACCGGCTCCGGGGCGATCGCCGTGACGGTGGCACACGCGCTGCGGGGGGTGCGGGTGTATGCGACGGAGATATCAACCGAGGCCCTCGCGCTGGCCCGAGCAAACGCCAGCGCGCACGGGGTCTCTTCCAAGATCACCTTCCTTCAGGGCGACCTGCTCGTGCCACTCTGGGCCCGGGGTCTCGCGGGCCGGTGCGACCTCATCGTGAGCAATCCGCCCTACGTCGCCACAGAAGAGCTGGCGGCCCTGCCGCCCGAGGTCCGCTGCGAGCCGCTGGTGGCGCTGCACGGAGGACCGGACGGCCTCGACCTGCATCGGCGGATCATCGCCGGGGCGCCGGCGCTGCTCAGATCAGGGGGATGGCTGGTCCTGGAGATGGCGCCGGTCCAGGGGGAGGCACTGGTGCAGCTCCTCCGTGATCGCGGGGTCTTTGGCGACATCGCGGTTGTCCCGGACGTCGGGGGCCGGCGGCGGGCGGTCACCGCCCGGTACACGGGGCGACGGTGGGACGCGTGAGGAGGACGTGAGGTGGATCGACTCGTGATCCAGGGGGGGAGACCGTTACGCGGCACCGTGACCGTGAGCGGAGCCAAGAATGCCGCGCTTCCCGCGATGACGGCCGCGCTGCTCACGCCCGAGGAGCTCATCTTCGAGAACGTCCCGTCGCTGCGCGATGTGGCGACCATCGCGGATCTCCTCACGTTCATGGGAGTCGAGGTGCGCGCGGTGGCGCCGGGAACGGTCGGCCTCACCTCGCGGGCGGTGGGGCGGTGCGAGGCCCCGTACGACCTTGTCCGGACGATGCGGGCGTCGGTCCTCGTCTTGGGTCCCCTCCTCGCCCGATTCGGCGAGGCCCGGGTATCCCTCCCCGGCGGTTGCGCCATCGGCCCCCGCCCCATCAACCTGCATCTCGCCGGGCTGCAGGCCATGGGAGCGGAGATCGATCTCGTCGAGGGGTACGTGGTGGCGAAGGCGCCGCGCCTGTGCGGCACCCGCATCGCCTTCGAGACGGTCACCGTGACCGGGACCGAAAACCTCATGATGGCGGCAACGCTGGCGAAGGGGACGACGACCATCGACAATGCGGCCTGCGAGCCGGAGGTCGAGGACCTGGCGCGGCTGCTTGAGAGGATGGGGGCGCGGATCGAGGGGGCGGGAACGTCCACGATCCGCATCGACGGGGTCGAGGCGCTCGCGGGCGCCCGGCATAGGATCATCCCGGATCGGATCGAGGCCGGGACCCTGGCGGTGGCGGCGGCGATCACCCGGGGAGATGTGCGGATTCAGGGATGCGTGCCGCGACACATGGGATCGGTCCTCGCGAAGCTGCAAGAGGCGGGAGTGACGGTGACGGAGGAAGCGGGCGGGGTTCGGGTCCGCATGGGCGCCCGCCCGCGACCGGTGGAGGTCACCACCGCGCCCTTCCCCGGCTTCGCCACCGACATGCAGGCGCAGATGATGGCCCTGATGGCCGTCGCCGACGGCCGGTCCGTCATCACCGAGACGGTCTTCGAGAACCGGTTCATGCACACCCCCGAACTGCAGCGGATGGGGGCGGATATTGCGGTGGGGGGCTGTGCGGCGGTCGTCCGGGGTGTGCCCTTCCTCCGGGGGGCGCCCGTGATGGCGACCGACCTGCGCGCGAGCGCCTCGCTCGTCCTGGCCGGCCTGCAGGCCCGCGGAGAGACGGTGGTCGATCGCATTTATCATCTCGACCGCGGGTACGAGCGACTCGAGGCGAAGCTCCACTCCCTGGGAGGGGAGATCCGACGGGTGGAGGACTGAATGCGCCGGGGACAGATCGCCATCGCCCTGCCGAAAGGGCGGCTCCTGGCGGAGACCATCACACACTTCGCGGCGACCGGGATCGACGGGCTGGACGGGCTCGCGGAATCCCGGCGCCTCACATGCGAGGACGCGACCGGGGCGTATCGCTTCCTGGTGCTCCGCCCGGCCGATATTCCCACCTATGTGGAGTACGGCGCGACCGATCTGGGGGTGGTGGGCAAGGACATCCTCCTGGAGCAGGAGCGGGATGTCTACGAGCCGCTCGATCTGAAGTTCGGGGCCTGCCGGTTGGTGGTGGCGCAGCCCAAGGATCTGGAGCATCGGGGAAAACCGGTGGCCTTCTCCGCCCTGCGGGTGGCCACCAAATATCCCCGGTTGGCCGAGCGGTACTTCACGGAGCACGGGGTGGAGGTGGAGATCATCCGCCTCTCCGGATCGATCGAGCTGGCGCCGCTCGCGGGGCTGTGCGAGCGGATCGTCGACCTCGTTGACACGGGACGGACGCTGCGGGAGAACGGGTTGGAAGAGGTGGCACAGATCGCCCCCGCCACCGCGCGGCTGATCGTCAATCGGGCGGCCTTGAAGACGAAGCACCAGCAGGTCCGCGGACTGATCGATCGCCTCGCGGCCGTCGTGCAGGGAGGGCGGCCGTGATGCGCGTGCTCCGCGCCGACGGGGAGGAAGGGAGGGCCTTCCTCCGGGAACTCGCGCTCCGGCGGGCCCAGGTCTCGGCCGACGCCGAGGCGGTCGTGCGCCCCATTCTCGCCGCGGTCCAGGAGCGCGGCGATGCGGCCCTCGCCGAGTATGCGCGGCGGTTCGACGGGGCGTCGCTCACGCCCGCGACGATCCGGGTGGCCCCGGAGGAGGTGGAGCGGGCCTTCGACCATCTGGCACCCGAGGTGATCGAAGCGCTGCGGCTGGCCGCGGCGCGTATCGAGGCATTTCACCGCCGCCAGCTCCCGCACTCGTGGTTCTTCACCGAAGAGGGCGCGGTCCTCGGCCAGCTCTGCCGGCCGCTCGATGCGGTCGGGATCTACATCCCGGGCGGGAAGGCCGCCTATCCCTCGACGGTCCTGATGAACGGCGTTCCTGCGGCAGTGGCCGGGGTGGCCCGCCGGGTCCTCTGCACGCCGGTCGGCGCCGACCTCATCGTTCATCCCGCGGTGCTGGTGGCGGCGGCGATCACGGGGATTACGGAAATCTACAAGGTGGGGGGAGCGCAGGCAATCGCTGCTCTGGCCTACGGGACGGCCTCGATCCCGAAGGTCGATAAGGTCGTGGGTCCCGGTAATGTGTACGTCGCGACGGCCA
>DASRUH010000012.1:0-4753 GCA_035655535.1 Methylomirabilis sp. (SeqCode) | reverse complement strand
CGCTTCCGCTCGGTGATATCCCGGGCGATCGTCGAGGCGCCCGTGATTTCTCCTGTGGCATCCCGAATGGGGGAGACGGTGAGCGAAACATGGATGCGCCGGCCGGCCTTCCCGACGCGCACGGTTTCATAGTGATCGACGCGGTCTCCATGCCTGATCTTCTCGAGGATGTGCATCAGCTCGTCCGGCCGTTCGGGGGGCACCAGGAAGGAGACCGGCCGGCCGAGCGCCTCCTCCGCCGAATAGCCGTACATCCCCTCTGCGGCCGGGTTCCAGCTCGTGATGATGCCGTCCAGCGTCTTGCCGATGATCGCGTCGTCGGAGGACTGCACGATGGCCGCCATTCGGGAGAGGGTCTCGCCCTCGCGCCGGAGTTCGACGATGTGCCGGTGGAGCCTTTGGACCGCCCCCTCGACTCTCCGGGCCCGGCGCCAGAGGACCGCCAGGGAGGCGAGGAGGGCGCCGGCCACGACCCAGGCGACGAGCGTTAGGTCAGATGCAGAGGAAAAGCCCCCGGCCGGCAGCGGGCCAAAGCTCGATGCGGGCATCCCCATAATTTTTCCCTTTCCGGCGTCGGGCGGGTCCGTGGGTTCCGCGGCCGCCCCTGAGGCGAAGCGGACCCGAGGGAGGGCCGGTCGGGCAGCGTCAGGGTCGGCGGAGAGACATAGATATTATGGCGCCAAGGACCGCGCGATGCAACGTGGCATCGGTTTTTTGGTCCCCTCCCCCCGGCCTGAGGCCGACTTTCTCCTTGACAAAACCGATACTCTCCTTACATTAATTAGCCAATCGCCGGTCACTTTCTGCGGTTTCACCCCCCTTGCTCCTCGCTGACCACAGAGGAGGTCCACCATCGACGCCGCTCAGACACCGCTGAAGCGCACCCCCCTGAACGTCGTCCACCGACAGATGGGGGCCCGGATGGTCCCCTTCGGCGGCTGGGACATGCCGGTGCAGTATTCGGGCATTCTGGAAGAGCACCGGGCCGTTCGCGAGGCGGCGGGCCTCTTCGATATCAGCCACATGGGCGAAATCGAGTTCCGGGGTCCGGACGCCCTCGCCGCGGTCCAGCGCCTCGTGACGAACGATGCCTCCAAGCTCCAGGTGGGGCAGGTCCAGTACGCGGCCCTCTGTTACGACAACGGGACCTTTGTGGATGACCTCACCGTCTACAAGCTCGCCGACGATCATTTCATGCTCACCGTCAATGCCTCCAATATCGTGAAAGACGACGCCTGGATTCGCGATCACGTGCGCGGCCGGGTGGAGGTCCGGAACATCAGCGATGAAACGGCGCTGCTCGCGCTGCAGGGCCCGAAGGCCCAGCAGATCCTGCAGCCGCTGACTCCGGTCGATCTCTCCCAGATCAAGTACTACTGGTTCCGGCCCGGGAAGGTCCTGGACGCGGAGGCCCTCATCTCCCGCACCGGCTACACGGGGGAGGACGGATTCGAAATCTACCTTTCCGGGGCCCGGGCGGAGGCGCTCTGGCGGCGGCTCCAGGAAGCCGGGAAGCGGTTTGGCATGCTCCCCGTAGGGCTTGGCGCCCGGGACACCCTGCGCCTGGAGGCCAAAATGGCCCTGTACGGCAACGACATCGACGATCGGCACACGGTCCTGGAGGCGGATCTCGGGTGGGTCGTCAAGTTCGAGAAGGGCGACTTCATCGGCCGGACGGCGCTCGAAAAACAGCGGGCCGCCGGCCTCACGCGAAAGCTGGTGGGCTTCGAGATGGTGGGGCGGGGGATCGCCCGCTCCCATTACAAAATCGTCAGGGACGGCCGGGAAATCGGCGAGGTGACCAGCGGAGGACCGTCCCCCACCCTGGGCAAGAACATCGGACTGGGGTATCTCCCTCTCGAGCAGGCCGCGATCGGGTCCGAGGTGGACATCCTGATCCGCAAAGAACCGGTGCGGGCCAGAATCGTTCCCACCCCTTTTTACAAGCGCAAACGCTAACGCTAACGGTTCACGGTTCACCGTTGACCGTTCACGGTTCACGGTTCACGGTTCACGGGTGTAACGGGCACTGGTACCTCAGGTTGTTCGTGATTTTTCTGTGAACTGTGAACCCTGAACTGTGAACTCATTGAGGAGGGCATTATTATGAGTGTACCGGAAGGACTCAAGTACACGCGGGAGCACGAATGGGTCAAGGTCGAGGGGAATAAAGGCCGCGTCGGGATCACGCACTACGCCCAGGACCAGCTCGGGGATGTGGTGTTCGTCGAGCTGCCGAAGAAGGGACGGAAGCTGCGCCAGATGGAGTCCTTCGGCGTCGTGGAGTCGGTGAAGGCCGTCTCCGACCTCTTCTGCCCGGTGACAGGCGAAGTCGCCGAGGTCAACGGCGAGCTCGAGCGCAAGCCGGAGCTGGTCAACGCGGATCCCTACGGGGCGGGGTGGATGCTCGTGATCAAGATCACGCAGGTGAAGGAACTCGACAATCTCCTCTCTCCTTCGCAGTATGCGGCGCTCCTGAAGCAGGCCGGAGGAGGGCACTGATGCGATACATCCCCAATACCGATGCCGATTGCCGCGCGATGCTCCAGGCGATCGGCGTCCGTTCGGTGGAGGAGCTCTTCGCCGATGTTCCCCCGGCGGTCCGGCTGAAGCGTCCCCTCAAGATCCCGCCGGCCATGGCCGAGTCGGACGTGGCGCGACACCTCCGGTCCTTGGCGGCCAAGAATGCCGACGCCGACCGGTACGCGATGTTTCTCGGTGCCGGCTGTTACAACCACTTCAGCCCGGCCATCGTCAATCACCTGGTCTTGCGCGGGGAATTCCTCACCCCCTACACCCCATACCAGCCCGAGGTCTCGCAGGGGACGTTGCAGGCCCTGTACGAGTACCAGACCCTCGTCTGTCTCCTGACCGGCATGGAGGTGAGCAACGCCAGCATGTACGAAGGCGCCTCGGCGACGGCGGAGGCGGTCCTGATGGCGCACCGGGTCACGGGGCGCAACGAGATCGTGATGGCGCGGGCGGTCCATCCGGACTATCGGACGGTCGCCCGGACCTACGCGTCGCAGATCGGAGTGTCGTTCCGCGAGGTGCCCTTCACCGAGGCGGGGGTGACCGACTTCGCCCAGGTCCGGAAGGCCCTGAACGAGCGGGTGGCGTGCCTTGTGGTCCAGTCTCCCAACTTCTTCGGCGGCGTCGAGGATCTGGCGCCGCTCGCGGAGGCGGCCCACGCCGTGGGGGCCCTCTTCGTGGTCGCGGTGGCCGAGCCGATCGCGCTCGGCATCCTCAAGCCGCCGGGGGAGTGCGGCGCCGACATCGTCACCGCCGAGGGGCAAGGCCTCGGGACGGGGCTGAACTTCGGCGGGCCGGCCCTCGGCTTCTTTGCGACCCGCGATAAGTTCATCCGGCACATGCCGGGTCGGCTCGTGGGCGAGACGGTGGACCGCGAGGGCCGCACCGGGTATGTCCTGACGCTGGCGACCCGCGAGCAGCACATCCGACGGGAGAAGGCCACGTCCAACATCTGTACCAGCGAATCCCTGATCGGGCTGATGGCGACGATCTACATGGTGACGATGGGGCCCACGGGCCTGCGGGACGTCGCGCTCCTGAACCTGCGCAAGGCGGCCTACGCCAAGGAGCGGCTCGCGAAGATCCGAGGCGTCGGCCTCCGCTTCAGCGGTCCCACCTTCAACGAGTTCGTCCTGCGCACCAGGAAGAAACCGGGCGAGGTCCTCACGAGTCTCCTCAAGCGGCAGATCATCGGCGGCCTGGACCTGGGGCGGTTCTACCCGGAGCTCAAGGACTGCCTCTTGGTCTGCGTGACAGAGCAGAACAGCCGCGATGAGATTGACGCGCTGGCGAAGGCGCTGGGAGGTGGACGATGAGCGGCACGGAAAAGACCGTCGGGACGCGTGGGCTGATCCTCAACGAGCCCCTGGTCTTCGAGCAGGGCTCCCCGGGGCGGACGGCGTACTCGCTGCCGCCGAGCGACGTGCCGGAGCGGAAGGCCGAGGCGTTGATCCCCAAACGGCTCCTCCGGGACGGCATCCCCGGCCTGCCCGAACTCAGCGAGGTCGACGTGATGCGCCACTTCACGCGGATCTCGCAGTGGAACTACTGCGTCGATCTCGGGTTCTACCCGCTGGGCTCGTGCACCATGAAGTACAATCCCCGAATCAACGAAGATATGGCGCGCGTCCCCGGGTTCGCCAAGGCGCATCCCTATCAGCCCGAGGAGGTCAGTCAGGGGGCGCTACAGCTCATGTGGGAGCTGGAACAGTACCTGGCCGACGTCAGCGGCATGGACCGGGTGACGCTCCAGCCTTCCGCAGGCGCCCACGGGGAGCTGACGGGCGTCATGATGATCCGCTCCTATCACGCCTCGCGCGGGAACCCGCGGTCGAAGATCCTCATCCCCGACTCGGCCCACGGGACCAACCCGGCGAGTTCGGCGCTGTGCGGCTACAAGGTTGTGCCCGTCAAGGAGGGACCCCGCGGCGTCGTGGAGCCCAAGGCGGTGGCCGAGGTGATGGACGACGAGGTCGCCGCCATCATGGTCACCAATCCGAACACCCTGGGGCTTTTCGAGGATCGGATCATCGAGGTCGCAAAGATCGTGCACGCCAAGGGGGGCCAGGTGTATTGCGATGGGGCCAACCTGAACAGCGTGATGGGAGTCAGCCGCCCCGGCGACTGGGGCGTCGATGTTATCCAGATCAACCTGCACAAGACGTTCTCGCAGCCGCACGGCGGCGGTGGGCCCGGGGCGGGACCCGTCGCCCTGAAGAAG
>DASRUH010000011.1:0-4879 GCA_035655535.1 Methylomirabilis sp. (SeqCode) | reverse complement strand
ATGCATGTCGGTGGCTTCCGGCACCTCCCCATCGTCAATGCGGAGCACCAGCCCGTGGGGATCGTCTCCGTCAAAGACATCCTCGAGTACGTCGTCGGCTTCTTCGCCCACGCCCTGCTGACGCGTCCGCCCAAACCTCGCCGCGAATACACCCCTCGGGTCGAAGGCGGCTAACCGCCGCCATCGCACGTCCATCGCGATGCGGTAAGGCAGCGAAGGGGCGACAGACATAAGCTGTTTCGCCGACGAGGCGGAGGGCCTCCCCGAGCCGCCCTCTCTAACGTTTGCGCATGAGGACGTGCCAGAAGGCGTGAAGGGTCTGACGCTCCTCCTCGATCGCCAGGATTTCGAAGGCCCTGCCGAAAATCCGCGGAAAATCGCCCTTCCGGAAGAAGTGGTCGTAGTGGTTCCGGTGGACCAGCCAGTTGCGGGTGCGGCGCTCCCCCGGGTAGTGCTTGAACCGGGTGCTGAAGGCGGTGAGGTACATGTACCCGCCCGGCCTGAGAACGGCCGCGAGGCCGGACAGGTACCGGGACCAATCGGCCTTCTTCACATGGTGAAAGCAGCCGCAATCCAGCAGGGCGTCAAAGCTCGATTCGTGAAACGGGAGTCGAAAGGCGTCGGCCAGCAGAAAGGTCACGCGCCCGCGCAGGGGACGGATATCCGGGCGCGCGCTGGCCTTATGCAAGGCCAGCGGCTCGTATTCGATCCCCATCGCTCGGTGCCCTTCCCGCGCCATAGGGATCGTGTGTCGCCCCTCGCCGCAGCCGACATCGAGGACCCGCGCCCGCCCACGTTCGCGCCTCAGACGCTTTGCGAGGCGTACCACCGCCGCTGTGGGCGTGAAGCGCGGCCAGGGAGTCTCGCCCCCCTCGTACGCCCGCCGAAAGAAGATCCTCTGCCGTTCGTAGATCGGCGTCGCCATGCTAAAAAATCAGCGTCCGGGAGAAGGAGCGGCCGAAGTGCTCCTTCGGCCGGTTGAAATATCCGATATCGACCCCGGGGGTCTCCCGCCGGATCGTCCGCAATATCTCGCGCATCCCGATGGCCCCGCCCCGAGGGGGCGGGAGAGTCTCGAGGTACCGGCGCGGGTCGATATTGAGGTTCTTCATCTGGATGAGATCGAGTCCCGTTTCGGCGATGAGGCTGAGCAGCCCTTCGACCTCTTCCTCCCGGTCCGAGACCCCCGGAAAGACGAGGAGGTTGATGGCGGTGAAGCAGCCGAGCCCCTTGGCCGTCCGGATCGTCTCCACCACGTCGGCAAAGGCGTACCGCTTGGGGCGATAATACGCCGCATACGCATCGGCGTGAGCCGCGTTGAGACTGATCCGGATGCCGTCCAGTCCCGCCCGGCACAAGCGCTCGACCGCCTGCGGCAGTGAGCCGTTGGTGTTGAGATGAATTGTTCCCCGATCGGTCTCCGCCCGCAGGCGGCGAATCGTCGCCTCGATCACGGGGGCGTACAGCAGCGGTTCTCCCTCGCAGCCCTGGCCAAAGCTCACGATGGCCTCCTCCGCCTCGGCCAGATGCGGCAGCGCCACCGCGCAGAGCTCCTCGACCGTCGGTGCAAACGTCACGCGGTCGTGGGAGGCGGGCACGAGCCCATCCGGTTGGAGCGAAATGCACCCCACGCAGTCCGCATTGCAGGTGAAGGCCATGGGCAGCGGCGCCTCCCACCTCCGGTAGAATCCGTTCTTGGCACAGAGGCAGTGGTATTCCGTGGCGCAGCGCCTGAGCTGCCGCCACACCCGGTTCTCCGGCTGCTCGGCCAGGCGCCGCGTGATGAGGGGCAGGAGCGTCCGGTCGTCGTACCGCCAGGGCTCTTGGTGGTCCATCAGATCGACCCGGACCCCCGCGGTGACGAACTGACCATCCCGCCACCCGACAGCGGTGTAGGCCCAGAGGGGCAAATAGGAGGCGGCCGCCGGGTCCGGATGGAAGGCGGCCGGCAGGTGGGTCCGCATATACCCCGGCGGGAGAAAGGCGGCCACCGCCACCGCCTGGCGCCGACCGACCTCCTTCACCGCTTCGAAGTCGCCGAGGGCATCGTTCCAGCCGACCGGATGGGCCCCGGGCATCGTGAACAGACGGGCTCCGTCCGGCAACGGGATCAGCTCTTCCTCGGAGACCCGTACCCACGTAGTCCCGGAGGCCCCACCCATCTCGAGGGTCGGGTGGTCTCGGATCTGTCCGCTCTCGTCGGCATAAACCAGAGTGGCCACGGATACTCCCTGTCTTTTCTCTGCACCCTAGATCAACGCGCTCTCGAGGACGATCCCCCGATCCAGCGCCCGCACCCCGGCCCGGAGAGTGTCCCGAAGTCCCGGCGGCAGCTCCCCGGACTCGAGGAGCTGCCGGGCGAGATCGATGAGGCGCCGAAAGGCCCGAATCAGGTCCCCTTCGTGCCCGCCGTACTGGCTCTCCACCAGGGTGACCCAATCCTCCTCGCCCGCCGCCCACGCGTACGCCGACGCCAGGTAGGTGGTGTGCAGCGACACCGGGAGGAAGACCCGATGCGCCTGCTGGACCTCCGTCACCTCGCGGGCCAACGCCTCCATCGAGCGGATCCGATCCCTGAGATGCCGCTCGCGCTTCAAGAGCTGTCGGGCGACGTTGGCCTCGATCTCGCGAGGCTCTTCCACTAGACACGAGAGGACGGACATCATTTCGTGGGGCTTGAGTCCGGACAGCCCTCCCGAAAAGGCCACCCGCGCCACCAAGAGCTCATTGTCGTGGCGCAGGGACGCCACCAGCAGCCCCTCGGATGCCAGGGTGCCGTTTTTGAGGTAGCCAAAGTGCCTGAGCACCTCCACGACCCGCAGGAACTGCTCCCAGTACGTGTTTTTCAATTGGTCCAGGGTCCGAAGGTGGGCCCGCATGGTCTCGTGCAGCCGCCGCTGCCGCTTCAGCGCCTTTTCGAGCCGCCGTCGCTCCGGACACCGGTGGCAGCGGAGCGCGGCCAGGGCCAGCGCCTTGTCTTCGACTGTTCGCTTCACGGTCAGGTAGCCCTGGACCGACGCGGGCGGCCCGCCCTCCTCTCCGCCGGCCCCATGCCTCCGGTGCCTGCGATCCCGGCGGCCCTGCCGGCGCTCGGCCGTTCGGAGCTGATCCAATTCGTGCCGCAGCTCATCGAGCGCGTGCGACTGGTCGAGATACGCAAGCAACTCCTCCAGGCTGCAGCAGGGGATCTTCACGCGGTGACTCCCCTTGAGCTGCTCCCTGAGCTCGGCCACCGCCTGCTCGACCGTCTGGATTCGCTTCCGATTCTGAAACTGCCCGAAGCTCGACTCGATGATGCGCCTGATCTCTTCGGGCGAATGGTGCATCAGCATGAGGAGGGCCGCGGAGCTGTACCCGATGCGGAACCGACTTTCGATGGGCTCCGACTTCTTCCGCATGACATACAGCGTCTCCTCGACTCTCTCCGGCGATTCGAGGGCGATGAAGCACTTCCCCTCGGGATCGATGCCCCGGCGCCCGGCGCGGCCGGCCATCTGGGTGAGTTCATTGTGACTCAACGTCCGAAAGCCGAAATCGCTCCGCTTGGTCAGCGCCTGGATCACGACACTCCTGGCCGGCATGTGGATCCCCAGGCTCATCGTCTCCGTGGCAAAGACCACCTGGATCAGGCCCCGCTCAAACAGCGTCTCCGTGAGCCGCTTGAGTGCCGGCAGGATGCCGGCATGGTGAACCCCGGCCCCCCGACGCAACCCCTCGAAGATCATCGCGTTGAGCTCCGAAGGGCTCACCAGGGTCGGATTCTCGGCCACGAAAGCCTCGATCGCCGCATCCACCGCCTGCGCCTGCTCCGGATTCAAGAGTGATATCCCGCCTTCGAGATACCGTCTGAGGGCCCCCTCGCATCCAACCCGGCTGAAAATGAAATAGATGGCCGGCAGCCAGCGCTTGGCCTTCAGGGTCGGGAGGAGGACGGACGGGCTCACGCGGCGCCGGAGGAAGCGCCGGGGCCGCTCGCGCCCGTCGCGCCCCCGCATCCGCAGTCGGGGCACCCCCTGCCAGCCGCCCATCGCGTGGTAGATCTGGCTCCGGGACCGCCCGTCGACCTCGACGATCTGGGCGTCGGGACCGCACAGGTAGTAGTGCAGCGGGACCGGACGCCACTGGTTCACGACGACCCGGATGGGCCGATGAACCCCGGTGATCCACTCGGCAATCTCCTCGATGTTGCCGACCGTGGCCGAGAGGGCGATGAGCTTTATCTCCTGCGGACAGTTGATAATGATCTCTTCCCAGACCGTGCCGCGACCCTCGTCGCCCATGTAGTGACATTCGTCGAGGACCACATAGGCGATGGCCTCGAGGGAGCGGGTGTAGAGTTTGTTCCGGAGGATCTCGGTGGTCATGACGACGAGGGGAGCGGCCGGGTTGACCTTGACATCACCCGTCAAGATGCCGACGTGCTCCGTCCCGTACTGCTTGCAGAAATCGGCAAATTTCTGGTTGCTGAGGGCCTTCAGCGGGGTGGTGTAGGCGAGGCGCTTTCCCTCGGCCAGCGCCTTGTAGATCGCGAACTCGGCGATGAGGGTCTTCCCGGCGCCGGTGGGGGCCGACACGATGACCGAGTCCCCGTCGAGGATGTGACGGACGGCCTCCTCCTGAAAGGGATCGAGGGCGAACGGGTAACGGAGACGAAAGGTCTCGAGAAGCGCTGTATCCATTGATGGTTAGTGTATCACACGGGCTGGAATGGGGGAATGAGCAGAGCCCGCCGGCAAAATTCCTTGGCTTTCATGCGGGAATCTGTTATGGATGGGTGCCGTGGATTACCAAGGACTTGCAGAAAAATCGATCCAGGGAGTGATCCTGAGCCGGGAGGAGATGCTCGGGGTGCTCACCGCCCCTGCAGACGACCTTCAAC
>DASRUH010000010.1:0-2956 GCA_035655535.1 Methylomirabilis sp. (SeqCode) | reverse complement strand
CTCCTGGGGTACGAGCACGCCACGGTCCGTCGCCACGGTCTCACGCGGCTCCAGACCGCCTTCTTCAATGTGAATGGGATCATCAGTATCACGCTGTTCACCGGCACCCTTCTGGATGCCTTGCTGAAATTCCCCTGATCGCTGTGACCCCTGTGGGGGGTGACCCCTGATTTTCTCGGGCAATGACGCGACGGAGGGGAAAAAGGATGCGGCCGGGGAAGAGAGGACTGTCTCCCCCGGCCACATGAAAGTGAAGGTTACCAGAGAATCGATCCGCGGAGTCGGCGGGGGATTACTTCAGGAGTTTGTAGCCCCGGTTGCGCATGCAGGCGTCGTAGGCGGTCTCGAACTGCGCCTGAGCGGAGGTGCCGCCGGCAATGGCCCCGCCGGTAGCGCCGACAGCCGCTCCAGTCCCCGCACCGATGGCGGCTCCCCTTCCGGCGCTCCCACCGATGGCGCCGCCGATCGCCCCAATGGCTGCTCCCCCTGCAGCCCCGCCCACGGCCCCGACGGCTCCCGACTCTACTGCCTTTGAGCCGGGATCTGGAGCGTACGAGCGCGCGATCTGCTCACATTCTGCGAGGTCCTTGTCGAGTTTGGCGCGATCGGTGGTGAAGGTGGGGTCGAGAGGGGGACGATACGTGCTGGCACAGCCCGCCGCGAACAGGGCGGCAACGGACCAGAGGACCAGATACCGTTTCATGCTCTTACCTCCTCTGTGATGGGCATGGCAGTCGGCCCTATTTTATGGCAGAGTTTCAGAGACTCGTCAATCGCTTTTGCGGTCAGAGTACCCCGCAGATTCCCTGCGGGGAGGAGCCTCCGGCCCCTCGCTCCTGCCCTGACACTAGCCCAGGCGAGGAAGGGCGGTCCCGCTCGTGGGCCGAATATTCCACTGGTCGATGGTTCACGGGGTGCAATGTTCCGCGCGGGTATCCTCAGCAAAACATCAGGACGGCCACCCCCACCTGCGCTTCGCTCCGGCGGCGGGACCCCGGCCCGACGCAAACCAGTTTCCGCCTTCCTCGCGGATCCATCCCTCCCTCGCCTGGGCGCCTACTCTGCGGCTTCTTTACCTTACGGAGCACGTGTAGGCCCTGAGCGACATGCCGGGAGCGGCGGGGCCCCCCGCCTGCCGGAGGCACGGGAAACCGAGGCGCGGCCCATGCCTTTCTTTGCATGGGACGTGAACACGGAGGGACCCGGGCCACAAGGCGGCGAAAGGGTCGCCGCGGGAGGCCTCAAGCGAAGGGCCGAACGTGCGTGCTTTTCGTGCTTCCACTCCACGGGCCCTTCCCGTCTGGTTGCGATTGGATCTTTGGCTGAAAACCTGACCCGCCATTTCTGGAGGTGATCATGCAGGTCCTTCTCGGCACGCGGTTGGCTGCCGACATCAATCTGGCGGCGCAGATTGTGTTGCTCATCGGTCTCTGGATCGGTTTGTATTTCGCCCGCACCGGGCAGGTCACCCGGCACGCCGCGATGCAAACGACGATGGTGATGGCGAATTTCTTCTTTATTCTCTTAGTGATGGTGCCCAGTTTTTATCAGTACGTGATCCTGGGCGGCACGACCGGAGGGATCGTGGCGAGGCTGATGCTGATTCATGGGCTGCTCGGGGTCGTGGCGCAGGTGGCCGGGATCTATGTGATCCTGCGTATGCGCACAGGACTCATTCCTCCGCGCTTCCGGGTGCGCGATTTCAGGCTAGTCATGCGTTGGACGCTGTGGCTCTGGACGGTGATCTTCGTGCTAGGGATCGGCATCTATTATTACCGGTACCTGCTCCCGAAACCGGTGACGACCTTCACCGCGTCCCTCGAGCGATTCCGCCAGGCCGGCGGCGATCTGGTGAGCCAGGCCGGCGAGCTCCGCGCCGCCGCCGAGCGGCGCGATGTGCAGGCAGCCAGGCGTGCCGCAGAACGGCTTGTCAACCTCATCGAAGGCAAGACGGGGACCCCGTATGGCGACCTCGACAAGAGTGGATCGGTAGAGGATCCCGGAGACGGCATCGGCCTGCTGAACTATCTGCGGGCGCTTACGAACGCGGCTCCGGAGGCGCCGGTTGCCTCGCTGGCGGAGACGGTGGGGGGCTGGCTCAAGACGATCCGCACTGACGCCCTCGCCGTGATCGCTGCGGCTGACCCGGGTGCGGTGGGGGGGAAGGTCGAGAACGTCGTCACGCTCGCCGGGCGCGCAGAGCGCGAGGGAATCCCCAGGCTGGTGGCGGATGCGCCGCCGATGATCATTATCGTGATGGATGAATTCGTCTTCACACCGAAGCAGGTGACGGTCCGGAAGGGGACGGCAGTGGTCTGGATCAACCAAGAGGGCGAGACCCACACCGTGACTGCCGATGATAAAAAGTTTGATTCCGGTGACCTGTCCGCCGGTGGGATTTTTGCATTCACCGTCACGGAGGCCGGGACGATTCCCTACTACTGCGATTATCACGGGGGTCGGGGGGGCGTGGATATGGCCGGGGCGCTCGTCGTGGAGTAGGGGCGAGGAAGGGCGCTCCCGCTCGTCGGCCGAATATTCCACTCGTCAACAGTTCGGGATAGGAGCTGCACCTTCGGCCCCTCGCTCCAGGCGCATCTGGTAGCTCAGTCCGGAAGGGCTCGAGGAGTGAGTCTTCCCCGGCGGAACAATTCCATGGGTCGGTCTGGTGCAGCCTTGTACTTCCGCGCCGGGCCGGTCCTGAGGCAGCAGGGCGGCCACCCCCACCTGCGCCTTCGCCAACGGGTCCTGTCGTCGGCCACCCCATCCGTCCTCGGAGACTTCACGCATCATTCCATCAAGAAATAAAGAGCGGTGGCGAAATTCTCCTCCGGGCGGATGGGCGCCCGGCCTCCGCCACCCGTTGGCCTCCCCTCGCCCTCCCGAAGGCACCCGCTCTTGCTTTCTTAGGCAGCACCTGCAGGTCCCGAGGGACATTGCCGGGAGTGGCGGGGGG
>DASRUH010000009.1:0-4972 GCA_035655535.1 Methylomirabilis sp. (SeqCode) | reverse complement strand
CCCGTTCACCGGCGAGACGATCCTCGAGGCCAACAAGGCGGTCACGGAACCGCTGGCGGCCCGCATCGAGGAGTCGGGCATCGACAAGGTGAAGATTCGGTCGGTGCTCACGTGCGAGGCGAGGCGCGGGGTGTGCATCAGGTGCTACGGCCGGAATCTGGCGACCGGTCAGATGGTGGAGCTCGGCGAGGCCGTCGGCGTCCTTGCGGCGCAGTCGATCGGTGAGCCGGGGACGCAGCTTACCATGCGGACCTTCCACATCGGCGGGACCGC
Source organism: Methylomirabilis sp. (SeqCode) (assembly GCA_035655535.1). Lineage (GTDB taxonomy): Bacteria > Methylomirabilota > Methylomirabilia > Methylomirabilales > CSP1-5 > CSP1-5. The sequence goes on along the minus strand of DASRUH010000009.1, from coordinate 4,699 downwards.
CACGCGGCTCGCGGAGCAGACCACGCTGGAGAATAAGTTTGCCGGCACGGTGCAGTTCCAGAACCTCCGGACGGTCACCAATGCGGCCGGGGACCTGGTGGTGATGAACCGGAATGGAATGCTAGCGATCGTGGACGACAAGGGGCGAAAGAAGGAGACCTACCAGGTGGTCTACGGGGCGCGGGGCAAGGTGCGCGACGGCCAGCAGGTCGAGCCCGGCACGACGCTCGCCGAGTGGGACCCCTTTACCTCGGTGATCCTCTCCGAGGCGGCGGGGCGCGTGGTGGTCAAGGATGTCATCGAAGGCGTGACCATGAAGGAGGAGGTCGACGAGGTCACGGGGCTGGCCCAGCGCGTCATCGTCGAGCACGGCAAGGAAGAGCTCCAGCCGCGGATCTCGGTGAAGGACGACAAGGGGGTCACCGTGTTTCGTACCCTCCTGCCGGTGGGGGCCCACCTCATGGTGCAGGATGGCCAGGCACTCGCTGCCGGGGATACCATTGCCAAGATCCCCCGGGAGACCACGAAGACGAAGGACATCACCGGGGGCCTGCCGCGCGTCGCGGAGCTCTTCGAGGCGCGTCGCCCGCGGGAGGCCGCGGTGATCTCGGAGATCGACGGCCGGGTGAAGTTCGCGGGGATGAGCAAGGGGATGCGCAAGATCGTCATCGAGGCGGAGAACGGCGAGAGCAAGGAGTATCTGATCCCCCGGGGGAAGCATATCAACCTGCTGGAGGGGGACGAGATCCGGGCGGGCGACCCGCTCATGGACGGGCCCATCAATCCCCACGATATCCTGGATGTCCTCGGAGATCAGGAGCTGCAGCGCTACCTGCTGAACGAGGTCCAGGAGGTCTATCGCCGCCAGGGGGTCAACATCAACGACAAGCATATCGAGGTGATTGTCCGCCAGATGCTGAAGCGGGTCCGGATCGAGACGGTGGGCGACACCATCTTCCTCGTGGGGGAACATGCCGACAAATACGTCTTCCTCGAGGAGAACCAGCGGGTGCTCACGGCCGGGGGCGCCCCTGCCACCGCCAAGCCCCTCCTCCTGGGGATCACGAAGGCCTCGCTCTCGACCGACAGCTTCATCTCTGCGGCGTCGTTCCAGGAAACCACCAAGGTCCTCACCGAGGCGGCCATCAATGGGGCCCGGGACGAGCTCCGGGGGTTGAAGGAGAACGTCATCATGGGCCGCCTGATTCCGGCCGGCACGGGGATGGCGTGGTATCGCGAGACGGACATCCGGGTGCCGGAAGTGCCGGCACAAGCCAAGGAGAGCCCACAGGCGCCCGAAGAGGGGACCGCCACGGTGGAGCCGATGGAGGCCGACATCTGACGGGGGGCGGGAGCGCCAGAAATTCCTTGACAATCCGAGGCTTATCGACCACAATTTAGCGTTTTGGAGAGTCGGAGAGGTTGTTCGGAGGTCTGTCGGTGCCGACGATTAACCAGCTGCTTCGCAAAGGGCGACAGGAGATCCACAAGAAGGAGAAGGCTCCTGCGCTCCAAGGATCGCCCCAGAAGCGGGGGGTCTGCGTCCGCGTGTACACCACCACCCCGAAGAAGCCCAACTCCGCCCTTCGGAAGGTGGCGCGGGTGCGGTTGACCAACGGCATTGAGGTCACCACCTACATTCCGGGCATCGGGCACAACTTGCAGGAGCACTCCATTGTGCTGATCCGCGGAGGACGGGTGAAAGATCTTCCCGGTGTCCGGTATCACGTGATCCGAGGGACCCTGGACGCGGCGGGGGTCCAGGATCGGCGGCAGGGGCGTTCCCGGTACGGGGCCAAGCGTCCCAAGTCGAGTTGACCGAAGACGGCACTGAGGTTCCTCTCCCCCTAACCCTCGGTGCCGCTTTTCGTTTCGGAAGGCAGGTGAGGGAGGTCGGATGCCAAGGCGGCGCGTCCCGGAGAAGCGAGAGATTCTTCCCGATCCGGTGTACAACAACCGGGTGGTGGCCAAATTCATCAACTGCATGATGGGCCTCGGGAAGAAATCGCTGGCGGAGCGGATCTTTTACGGGGCCATGGGGATCATCGAGGGGCGGATGAAGTCCGATCCGCTCGCGGTCTTCAAGCAGGCGCTGGATAACGTGAAACCGGTGGTGCAGGTCAAGTCCCGACGGGTCGGGGGGGCGACGTATCAGGTCCCCGTCGAGGTCCGGGCCGACCGGCGGCTCTCCCTCGCTTTCCGCTGGTTGATCGGCTACGCCCGCGACCGGTCGGAGAAGACCATGCAGGAACGCCTCGCGGCTGAGCTGATCGAAGCCGCCAGCAATCGCGGAACGGCGGTCAAGAAGAAGGAAGACACGCATCGCATGGCCGAGGCCAACAAGGCCTTCGCCCATTACCGGTGGTAACAGTCCCCCTCCCGGCGGTCGGCGCGCCGGCATCGCGCGCGGGCATCCATGCTGAAGGACAACGGAGCGAGCAGACGGTGACGGTCAGGGTCTCCAAGGAGCACATTCGGAACATCGGCATTATGGCCCACATCGATGCGGGCAAGACCACCACCACCGAACGGATCCTCTACTACACCGGGCGGACGCATCGGATGGGGGAGGTGGATGCCGGCTCCACAGAGATGGACTGGATGGAGCAGGAGAAGGAGCGCGGGATCACCATCACCGCCGCCTCCACCACCTGCTTCTGGCGCGATCATCAGATCAACATCATCGATACGCCCGGCCACGTCGACTTCACCGTCGAGGTGGAACGGTCGCTCCGGGTGCTGGACGGGGCCGTGATCGTCTTTGATGCCGTCTCCGGGGTCGAGCCGCAGTCGGAGACGGTCTGGCGCCAGGCGGACAAGTACCACGTGCCGCGGGTCGCCTTCATCAACAAGATGGACCGCGTGGGGGCGGACTTCTTCATGTCGCTGACGTCCATCGCCGAGCGCCTGGGGGCCTCGCCGGTCCCGCTGCAGCTCCCGCTCGGGCAGGAGGCCGATTTTGCCGGGATCATCGACCTGATCCGCATGCAGGCCGTCGTGTGGGAGGAGGAGACCCTCGGCGCTCGGATGCAGATGCAGGAGATCCCGGCGGCGTTAACCGATCGGGCCCTGCAGTACCGGGAGAAGCTCCTCGAGGCGGTCGCGGAGCAGGACGAATCCCTCCTCAAGAAGTATGTCGAAGGCGGACAGATCTCGGAGGAGGAGATCCGGGCGGCGATTCGCAAGGCGACCCTGGCCCTGAAGGTGACACCGGTCCTCTGCGGGGCGGCCTTCCGGAACAAAGGGGTGCAGCCCCTGCTCGACGCGGTCGTAGACTTTCTCCCCTCGCCCGCGGATCTGCCACCGGTCACCGGCGTGAATCCCAAGACGGGCAAAGAGGAGCGGCGCGCGCCGCTCGACACGGAAGCGGTGGCCGCGTTGGCCTTCAAGATCATGAGCGACCCCTATGTCGGCCAGCTCTGCTTCTTCCGCGTCTACTCGGGGACGATCGAATCGGGATCCCACGTCCATAACCCCACGCGGGACACCCGCGAGCGGATCGGCCGGCTCCTCCGGATGCATGCCAACAAGCGGGAGGAGGTCAAGAGCGTGCAGGCGGGGAACATCGCCGCCGCCGTCGGGTTGAAGCATACGCGGACCGGCGACACACTCTGCGACGAGGCCCACCCGATCCTCCTCGAGGCTATCGAGTTCCCCGCCCCGGTGCTGTCGGTGGCCATCGAGCCAAAGACCAAGGAAGGCGCCGACCGGCTCTCCACGGCGCTCCAGGCGCTCGCCAACGAGGATCCTACCTTCCTCATGCGGGTGGACGAGGAGACCGGGCAGACCATCATCTCTGGCATGGGGGAGCTGCACCTCGAGATCATCGTGGATCGCCTCCTGAGGGAGTTCAGGGTCGAGGCCAACGTCGGGCGACCGCAGGTAGCCTACCGCGAAACCATCACGCGCCCCGTGGAGGTCGACAAGAAATTCATCCGCCAGACCGGGGGCCGGGGGCAGTACGGCCATGTGGTGATGCAGGTCGATCCCCTCAAGCCGGGCGAGGGGCTGCAGTTCGAGGGCAAGATCGCGGGCGGGGTGATCCCCCGGGAGTTCATCCCGGCGGTCGAGAAAGGGGTTCGGGAGGCAGCCGGGAGCGGGGTCCTGGCCGGATATCCCGTCGTGGACGTCAAGGTGAAGCTCGTCGACGGTTCCTATCACGAGGTGGACTCCTCCGATATGGCCTTCAAGATTGCGGGATCCATGGCGTTCAAGGAGGCGGTGCGCCAGGGCGACCCCATTCTCCTCGAGCCGATCATGCAGGTGGATGTGGTGGCGCCGGAGGAGTTTCTCGGCGAGGTGATCGGCGATCTGAACGCGCGGCGGGGCCGCGTTATCGGCGTCGATATGCAGCCCGCGGCCCGCGTGGTGCGCGCGGAGGCGCCACTGGCGACCATGTTCGGGTATGCGACGGATCTGAGGTCGGCCACGCAGGGCCGGGCGACGTACACGATGCAGTTCGCGCGCTACGAGCCGTTGCCGGCGAGCCTCGCCGAAGAGATCATCGGCCGGGTCGTCGGCCGGGGCTCGACGGCGTAGGGGCGGGAGGAACTGGGCATGGCCAAGCAAAAATTCGCACGGACCAAGGAGCACGTCAACGTCGGGACCATCGGCCACATCGACCATGGCAAGACGACGCTCACGGCCGCCATCACCAAGTGTCTGCACGCCCAGAACCCCCAGGTCCAGTTCGTCCCCT
>DASRUH010000008.1:0-4248 GCA_035655535.1 Methylomirabilis sp. (SeqCode) | reverse complement strand
ATGCCAAGGCCCTCTTCCTCCATTTGACCTCGCTCTACGCCGGACCCACGCCCTATCCCCTTATCTTTGAGTTTTCGGTGGTTCCCGAGGCGACCAAGAAGTAACGGCGCAGCCTGTGGGAGCACGCCCGATGTCGCTCCGCCAGAGCAGCCCCTGGCACACCCGGCGTCCCCCGCTTCGAAGCGGATAGAACGCTAGAACGGCAAGAAAGGATCCTCCTGCTTTCTCGCTTGCCAGCCTTCCAGCGTTTCAGCGGCTGATGGCGGCTATTTCAGGAAGGGCGCGAGGCGGGACTCGAGGCCGGCGGGGTCAGTGTTGCGGATCCGGATCCGCTTGCGGCGGGCGCGGGCTCCGGCGACGATCTCGACCTGGGTCACCGGGAGCCCGAGGGCGTCGGCCAGGAGGCGGCGGCAGGCGGCGTTGGCCTTCCCCTCAACGGGCGGGGCACTGACGGTAAGGGTGAGGATTCCCTCCCGGACGCCGGTAATCGCATCCCGATTGGCTCCCGGGCGGACGAGGACGGAAAGGAAAAGATCAGGCCCCCGTGCCTGGAGATTTAGGCTCGACGGGCCCACTGGCGTCCTCCGCGGCCTCCGCCGTGAGGAGTTCCTGGTGGAGCTGGATGGCCGCTCGGATCCTGGCCTCGAAGAGGGCCTTCTGCCGCTTGAGGTCTGCGATCTTTCCCTGGAACTGGGCGAGCATCAGGTGAGCGCGCTCCAGGAGCTTCTCCGCCTTGAGCTCGGCGTCCTTGAGGATGAGGTCCGCCTCCTTGCGAACCTTGTCCTTCATCTGGTCCGTTATGCGCTGCGTGGCGAAGAGAGTCGTCTTGAGTTCGTTCTCCCGCTCCCGATAGCTCTGGACCTCGCCCTCGAGCCTCTGGATCCGTTCGTCCTTGAGGGCATTCTCCTTGAGCAGGCGCTGCAATTCCTCGGCGACCCCTTCCAGGAAGGTCTTGACCTCGACCGGATCGAGTCCGCGGAAGCGCCGGGGGAATTCCCGCTGGGTGATGTCGATCGGCGTCAGATCCGTCATCGGAGCCTCCAGGCCAGGTCCCGCAGCGATGCGACGAGGAATTGGTCCAAAAAGATGATCGCCAGGATCACCACCAGGGGGGAAAAGTCGATTCCCCACGTTATCGGAAGGATCCGGCGGATCGGCCGCAGGACGGGCTCGGTGGAGCGGTAGAGGAACTGGACGATGGGGTTGGAGAGATCGGGATTGACCCACGAGATGATGGCCCGGATGATGATGATCCACATGTAGATCTGGAGCGCGAGCCCCACGATCTGGGCAAGGGCACTCACCAGGTTCGCGAGGAGGAACACCGCCTATTCCCTCCCCAGCTCCTGGGCCCGACGGGTCGCAGCCTCGACCGCGGCCACAAGGCTGCCGCGGAGGCCGGCCTGTTCCAGGATCTGCAGCCCTGCGACGGTCGTTCCCCCCGGTGAGGTGACCATGTCCTTGAGGCGGGCGGGATGCTCTCCGGTCTCGAGCACCATTCGCGCCGCCCCGAGGACCGTCTGGGCCGCCAGCAGCGTCGCCACATCCTGGGGAAGCCCGACGCGGACTCCTCCGTCCGCGAGGGCCTCGATCAGGACGAAGACGTAGGCAGGCCCGCTGCCGCTCAGGCCGGTCACCGCGTCCATCAGTCTCTCATCAACCTGGACAACGCGCCCGACCGTCTCGAAAATCTGCCGGGCGATCGTCAGATCCTGGGCGGTGGCGTGCCGACCAGGGGCGATGGCGGAGGCGCCGGCCCTGACGAGGGCCGGCGTGTTGGGCATCACGCGGACCACCCGGGTCGGGTGAGCGAACTTGGCCTCGATCGAGGCGGTGCGGATGCCGGCGGCAATCGAGAGGAGGAGATGATCCTCGACGACCGCGCCGCGCAATCCATCGAGCATCTCGTCCATGACCTGCGGTTTGACGGCGAGGACGAGGATCTGCGCCTTGGCGGCCGCTTCTCTGTTGTCCGCGAAGATCTCGATCCGATGGGCCCGGCGGATCGTCTCGAGGCGGTCCCTGCGGACGTCGGAGGCCATCAGTTGCTCCGGGCGGACCGTCCCCGCCGCGAGGAGGCCCTTGATCAGGGCTTCGCCCATGTTTCCCGCGCCGATAAACGCGATGCGTTTGTCCGCGAGTCCACTCACGGCTCTCCTCCTGATGGTCTGACTTATAGCGTGAGATTGCGATAGGAGTCAAGGGATTCATTTGCACTGCCGGTCGCTGTGGGGTAGATTTCTCCACGCTGGCGCATGGGAACAGGAGGAGTCCAGGGCGGGCAATCTGTCACAGGGGGAACGGACGATGAGGCGCGTGGTGCTGTCGGGAAGTGTCGTGCTTTCCATTCTTGTTTTGGCCGGCGGCGGCTTCCGGTCGCAGCCGGCGGCCGAGGATGCGCACCCGGGGAACAAGGTGCTCTACCACGAGCTCCTCGATCGGCTGCCACCCGGCGAGTACAAGCTGGGAGTATGGCTCAGCCGGTGGAAGCCGGGCGAGGTGACGCCGCTCCATTACCACCATGGGCCGGGAGTCCTGTGCGTTCTCGAGGGGGAGTTGAGCAACCGCATTCCCTCGCGGGGTGAGACGATCGTCTTGAAGCCGGATCACTGCTGGACAGAAGTCCCGCGCCTCGCCCACAGCCCTTCCAATCCCGGGCGGAAAGATGCGGTGGCGATCTTCGTGCTGATTCATCCGGCGGATAAGCGCCTCCGCGAGGACGTGCAGTAGGAGTCTCTCCTCGGCTCGCTGTGCGCCTGGGCGGGGTGAATGCCCTAGACCGGCTCGGACGTCTTGGGTCCCACGGGTCCGGGGAGGAGGACGGTGAAGGTGGTGCCGGAGCCGACGACGCTCGACACCTCGATGGTACCGCGATGGTCCTCGACGATGCGGTGCACGATGGCCATCCCGAGTCCCACCCCCTTCTCCTTGGTGGTGAAGAAGGGGTCGAAGATGCGCGCCAGGACCTCAGGGAAAATCCCTTGTCCGGTGTCAACGATCATGACCTTGACGAAGGGGATCATCTCACTGGGAGTCGGGTCGGAGGGTGAAAAGGGGGTCGCCGGCCGGTAGGAGAGCGCAGAGATGATGCGCAGTTCGCCGCCGGGGGACATAGACTGGATAGCGTTCTGGATGATATTGCCGAAGCAGCGGTGGAGTTTCTTCCGATCCCCGCGGATCCGGGGAAGACCGGTGGCCAGTTGGGTCACGGTGGCGATCCCCCCATCGCGGGCCGGCAATTCAAACAGCTCCAAGGTCTGGAGAAGGGCCTCATTCATGTCGATGGTCTCGAGGCTGAGGGTCGTGGGCCGGGCCAGCTCGAGCATATCCTCTAGGATCCGCTGGACGCGGTCGAGCTCCCGAGGAACGATCCGCTCGAATTTCGCCCGTACTTCGGGATCCATGAAGTGGTGCGTGATGAGTTGGGTGAAGATGGAGATGGAGGTGAGGGGGTTACGAATGTCGTGGGCGATCCCTGCCGCCATGGTCCCCAGGGCGGCCAGCCGCTCGGAGCGGCGTAGCTGGTCTTCGAGCTCGCGCATGCGGGAGAGTTGTTGCGTCATCGTGTTGAAGGCCTCGGCCAGCTCTCCGATTTCATCCCGCGACCGCACGGGGATCTGCTGGGAAAGGTCGCCGCGGCCGACGGCCTCGACGCCCTTCATCAGCTCCCGAATCGGCCCCGTGACCCGCCGCGCCACGAGCACCGAGCCGGCGCTCCCCAAGATCAGCGCCAGCACGCCGAACAGCGAGATGCGCCACCGGGTCTGAGCGATCTCTCGGTACATCCGCTCCAGGGAAACCCCTACACGGATCGTCCCCCACTTCTCGGGCGAGCCTTCAATGAAGACGGGCACCGCCACGTCGTACACCTCGCCGTACCGCGGGCTGCTGTACTTCTCCACGAGGATCTGCTTCGTCGACGCGGCCTTCAGGCTGACGGCGTCCTCGAGTCGCTGGCCTTCCGTGGATTTATCCTCGCTGTGCGAGGCGACTAGGCCTTCCTTATCGAGGGTAATGGCGTACAGCACGTCCGCCTGGCGGCTGACCTGAGCGGCCAGTTGCTCCAGCGCGATGTAGTTATAAGTAAGCAGGTGAATGGCACTGGCCGCACCGAGGCCCTCGGCGAGCGTGATCGCCCGCTTCTTCACCTCTTCGATGATGGTATTGCGTTGGCGGAATTCCACCAGGAGGGCGGCGGCGATGATGATCGGGACAATCAACAGGTTCGCAGCCAGGATGAACTTGACC
>DASRUH010000007.1:0-9788 GCA_035655535.1 Methylomirabilis sp. (SeqCode) | reverse complement strand
GAGCAACGGCCCAGGCGACCCGGAGGGCGTGCCCTACCTCATCGAGACCACGCGGCGGCTCATCGGGACCAGGCCGATCTTCGGGATCTGCCTCGGGCATCAGATCCTGGGCCTCGCGCTCGGCGGCCGGACGTACAAGCTCAAGTTCGGCCATCACGGGGCGAACCACCCGGTGAAGGAACTCCACACCGGAAGGGTGGAGATCACGACGCAGAACCACGGCTTTGCCGTCGACATCGACTCGATCCCCGGGGGGGACATCGAGCTCACGCACGTGAATCTCAACGATCACACCGTCGAGGGGATGCAACATACCCGACTCCCCGTCTTCTCGGTGCAATATCATCCCGAGGCCTCACCCGGCCCGCACGATTCGCGCTACCTGTTTCACCGCTTCGTGGCGCTGATGGAACGCCTCCGCCCCGTGCGCGAGCCTGCGGAGGTGCCCGCGAGCGAGCCGTCCCGGATGCCGCAGCGGGGCGAGGTCGCGCTGTAGCAATCGCCGATGCCGAAACGGACGGACATCACAAAGATCCTGATCATCGGGTCCGGCCCCATCATCATCGGGCAGGCCTGCGAGTTCGACTACTCGGGAACCCAGGCCTGCAAGGTGCTGCGCCAGGAGGGGTTCGAGATCGTCCTGGTCAACTCGAATCCCGCCACCATCATGACGGATCCCGAGATGGCCCACCGGACCTACGTGGAGCCCTTGACGACGGAGATCCTGGAGCGAGTCATCGAGCGGGAGCGCCCCGATGCGCTCCTGCCGACGCTCGGGGGACAGACCGGGCTCAATCTCGCCGTGGCGCTGGGCGAGGCCGGCGTGCTGGGCAAATACCAAGTGGAGCTGATCGGCGCCACCCTCGAGACGATCAGGAAGGCGGAGGATCGGGATCTCTTCAAGCAGGCTATGGCCCGGATCGGCCTCGAGGTCCCGGCGAGCGGGTACGCCCGGACGGTCGAGGAGGCCGACGCCATCATCGACCGGCTCGGGTTTCCCGCCATCATCCGGCCCTCGTTCACCCTGGGCGGGACCGGCGGCAGCATCGCCTACAATCGGGAGGAGTTCCAGGAGCACGTCCAGTGGGGGCTGAACACGAGTCCCGTCCGTCAGGTCCTGATCGAGGCCTCGGTCATCGGCTGGAAGGAGTTCGAGCTGGAGGTGATGCGGGACCGGAAGGACAACGTGGTGATCGTGTGCTCCATCGAGAACCTCGACCCGATGGGGATCCACACCGGGGATTCCATCACCGTCGCGCCGGTCCAGACCCTCACCGACAAGGAATATCAGATCATGCGGGACGCGGCCATCGCCATCATCCGGGAGATCGGCGTCGAGACCGGCGGCTCGAACATCCAGTTCGCCGTCAACCCGGCCGATGGGCGACTGGTCGTAATCGAGATGAACCCGCGCGTCTCCCGCTCCTCGGCCCTGGCCAGCAAGGCCACTGGCTTCCCCATCGCCAAAATCGCGGCGCTCCTCTCGGTCGGATACACCCTGGACGAGATCGTAAACGACATCACCCGCTCGACCCCCGCCTCCTTCGAGCCGACGCTCGACTACTGTGTCGTCAAGGTCCCACGCTTCGCGTTCGAGAAGTTCCCGGGTGCCGACGAGACGCTCACGACCCAGATGAAGTCGGTCGGCGAGGTGATGGCCATCGGCCGGACCTTCAAGGAGGCGCTTCAAAAGGCGATCCGCTCGCTGGAGATCGACATCTACGGGTTCGAGAGTCGCGTGATGAGCCCGGGGTCGCGCGTCGCCCAGAAGGACCTCGAGGCGAGGCGCGAGTCGGTTCGCGAGAAGCTACGCGTCCCCAACTGGGAGCGCCTTTTCTACATCGCCGACGCCTTCCGCCTCGGGATGGAGGTGCACGAGATCACCGCGCTGACCCGGATCGATCCCTGGTTCCTGGAGAACATCCGGGAGATCGTGGTGACGGAGGAGGAGTTGGCCCAGGCCGGGTCCACGACGCTGCTCCGCCTCCTGAGCGCGCAGAAGCTCAGGACCGCCAAGGCGATGGGGTTCGCCGACCGGCGGCTCGCGCAACTGACCGGCGCGGACGAGCTGACCATCCGGGATGCGCGGCGGAAGCTCGGCATCCAGGCCACGTTCAAGATGGTGGATACCTGCGCCGCCGAATTCGCAGCCTTCACCCCCTACCTCTACTCCACCTACGAGCGGGAGTGCGAAGCCAGCCCGACGACCCGGCGGAAGGTCGTGATCCTGGGCTCGGGGCCCAACCGGATCGGGCAGGGGATCGAATTCGACTACTGCTGCGTCCACGCCGCCTTCGCACTGAAGGAGCTCGGGGTCGAAGCGATCATGGTGAACTGCAACCCTGAGACGGTCTCGACGGATTACGACACGTCCGACCGGCTTTACTTCGAACCCCTCACCCTCGAGGACGTCTTGAACATCGTCGACCGCGAGCAGCCGGAAGGGGTCATCGTCCAGTTCGGCGGTCAGACGCCGCTCAAGCTCGCCGTCCCCCTCCAGCGCCTGGGGGTCCCCATCTGGGGCACCTCGTCGGAGGCCATCGACCGGGCAGAGGACCGCGAGCGGTTCCGGCAGCTCCTCATGCAGCTCGGGCTCAACCAGGCCCCCAGCGGGACGGCCGTCTCGGTGAGCGACGCGGCCCGGATCGCCACGCGGATCGGCTTTCCCGTCCTGGTCCGCCCCTCCTACGTCCTCGGGGGACGCGCCATGGAGATCGTCTACGACGAGACAAACCTCCTCGGCTACATGGAGCGGGCCGTCCGGGCCTCGCCCGAGCACCCGGTCCTGATCGACAAGTTCCTCGAGGACGCCATCGAGATGGACGTGGATGCCATCGCGGACGGGCGGCGGGTGGTGATCGGCGGCATCATGGAACACATCGAAGAGGCGGGCATCCATTCGGGCGACTCCGCCTGCTCGCTGCCGCCCCGGTCGGTGCCGGCCAAGATCCTGGACGAGATCCGGGAGCAGACCATCGCCATGGCGCTGGAACTCGGGGTCGTGGGCCTCATCAATATCCAGTTCGCCATCAAGAGCTCCGTCGTCTACGTGCTCGAGGTGAACCCGCGGGCCTCGCGGACGATCCCCTTTGTCAGCAAGGCCACCGGCGTCCCGCTGGCCAAGCTCGCAACGAAGGTGATGGCCGGGATGACGCTCGACGAGCTGGGATTCAACCGGGAACCGATGCTCCGCCACGTGGCGGTCAAGGAAGCGGTCCTCCCCTTCGTGAAGTTCGCCGGGGTGGATGCGATCCTGGGGCCGGAGATGAAGTCCACCGGCGAGGTGATGGGGATCGATCGCGACTTCGGGCGCGCCTTTGCCAAGTCGCAGATCGCGGCCAACGGCACGCTACCGCTCAGCGGGACGGCCTTTTTGAGCGTGCGCGATTCGGACAAGGCTCACCTCCCTCCGCTCGGTCGCGCCTTCGCCGAGCTGGGCTTTCACATCCTCGCCACGGAGGGGACGGCCCGGTGCCTGGAGGAGGCCGGGGTGCCGGCCGAGCGCGTCTACAAGGTGACCGACGGTGTCCGCCCGCACATCGTGGACCGGATGAAGAGCGGCGAGATCGCCCTGGTGGTCAACACGCCCGAGGGGCACACCTCGCGCCTCGACTCGTATTCGATCCGCCGGACCGCCATCACGATGGGGATCCCGTGCTTTACGACCATTGCGGCCGCCTCGGCTGCGGTGCAAGGAATCCGGGCGCTCAAGGCGGAAGGTCTCCAGGTCAAGCCGCTCCAGGACTACGACGGGACAGGGTCGGGGGTGGGTCGTGCAGGCTGAGGTGCATTCGCTGCAGCGGCTTCACGGCGATTACTATCTCCAGCGCTTCACGACGTCGCCCCTGGCCTTTGCGCCGGGACAGTTCGTCATGGTGAAACCCTCGGGATCGCTCGATCCGTTCCTGCCCAGGGCCTACAGCATCCTGCGGGTCCACCCCCACCCGGGGGGACGGGCGCCGGCCCGGGCCGGCCTCGTCGAGATCCTGTACAAGGTCATCGGCAAGGGGACGACCGCGCTGTCGCTCCTCGAGGGGGGAGACTGGGTCGACCTCTTGGGTCCCCTGGGGAGCGGCTTTCGTGTACCCCCGGGCCCCACGACCGCCCTCTTGGTTTCGGGAGGCATCGGGGTCCCTCCCGTGGTGGCGCTCGCGGAGCGCCTCGCGAGTTCCTCGCGCGCAGTTCAACGTTCAAGGTTCAAAGTGCAAGGTTCAGGGAAAAAGAAAGGAGGGCATCGGTCCTCGGACGTTGGACGTTGGACGTTGGACGTTGGACGCCCCAAGATGGTGGCCTTCGTCGGTGGCAAGACGCGTCACGACGTGCTCTGTCTGAGCGACTTCAGAAAAGCGGGGGCCACGGTGCGTGTCGCCACCGAGGATGGCAGCCTCGGTCACCGCGGCCTCGTTACTGACCTCTTGGATTCTTTCCTCCGGTCGTCGGTCAACGGTGAACGGTCATCGGTCTACGCCTGCGGTCCGCACCCGATGCTCGAGGCCGTGGCCCGGATCGCCGAGCACTACCGGGTCCCCTGCCAGCTCTCGCTGGAGGCCGACATGGCGTGCGGCTTCGGGGCCTGCATGGGGTGCGTCATTCCCGTTCGCAGTTCACAGTTCACAGTTCACGGTACGGAGCAATCTGTGAACCGTGAACCGTCCACCGTGAACGGGCACAGCTACAAGCTGTGTTGCATGGACGGGCCGGTGTTCGACGCGCGGGAGATCGCCTGGTGAGTTCCAGGAGTAGAAACCGTTCAACGTTCAACGTTCAACGTTCGGGGAAAGGAAAGGACCGTCCCCGGACCTCAGTCCTCAGTCCTCGCGCCTCAGTCCTCGGTCGCCGGTCGTCGAGAAAGCGTCCGGACCTGGCGGTCACCATCGCCGGGATCGCGATGAAAAACCCGGTGATGACTGCCTCCGGCACCTTCGGCTACGGGAGCGAGTTCACCCGCTTCTTCGATCTCAATGCCTTGGGCGCCATCATCGTCAAGACGGTGACAATGCAGCGGCGCCAGGGGAACCCGCCCCCGAGGATCGTCGAAACGCCCGGCGGGATGCTGAATTCGATCGGGCTGCAGAACGTCGGGATCGACGGCTTCCTTCGGGACAAGCTCCCCTTCCTCCGGTCGCTTCGCACCCCGCTCCTGGTCAACATCGCCGGCAAGTCGGTGGAGGAGTTCGCGGGCCTCGCCAAACGCCTCTCGGATGCCGAGGGAGTGGCCGGAATCGAGGTCAACATCTCCTGCCCCAATGTGGCGGGAGGGCTCGATTTCGGCACCGACCCGCGCCTCACGTACGAGGTGGTGCGGGCGGTCCGGCAGACGACATCCCTGCCGGTGATCCCGAAGCTGTCTCCCAACGTCAACGACATCACGGTGATCGCCCGGGCGGCCGCCGACGCGGGGGCGGATGCCCTCTCCCTCATCAACACCATCCTCGGCATGGCCATCGATCTCCGCCGCCGAAAGCCCAAGCTGCCCGGGGCCACCGGCGGGCTCTCCGGCCCGGCCATTCGCCCCATTGCCCTCCGGATGGTCTGGGAAGTCGCGCAGGCCGTGACACTCCCCATCATCGGCATCGGCGGGATCATGACCGGCGACGACGCCGTCGAGTTCCTACTCGCCGGGGCGAGCGCCGTGCAGGTGGGCACCGCCAACTTCCTCGATCCGTCCGCCCCCCTGAAAGTCCTGGCCGGCATCGAGTCGTACCTTGCCCGCCACAGCTTCGATTCCGTCGCCGCCATCACGGGCGCTGCCCTCCCCCGGGGAGAGAAAGCGTAACCACATCCGGCAGAGGAGGCCGCCATGATCAGCGGCAAAGCCACGACCGTAGGAGAAGTGATCGTCGCCCGGCTCGCGCACGGGGAGGACCTGCTCGAGTCGATCGCACAACTCTGTCGCGAGCAGGAGATTCGGAACGGCGTGATCCTCACGGGCTTCGGCTCGGTGGATCGTGCCCGCTTCACGGGCGCCCGCTCGACCGCCTGGCCCAACCTCGAGCGCTACCGCGCCGAGCGTAAGGAAGGTCTGGAGATCCTCGCCATCGCGGGAGTGATCGCCGACTACGACGTCCAGGCCCACATGGTCCTGTCGAACCAGGACGGGGCCATCGGCGGACACCTCGAGCCGGGTTGCCGCATTCTGGCCCCGTGCGAGCTGGTCATCGCGAAGCTTGAGGGAATCGAGCTGAGGCGGCTGCCGGACCCGGCGGCGCTCAATCAGCGGTTGCTCCAGATGCTCCCCCCCGAGGCCCCCACACAGCAAGACCCCGGCCCGTGGAGTCGTGCGCCGGAAACGATCGGCTGATTACGCAAGGAGAGCGTCCCGGGACGTCCAAAGTCCAATGTCTGGAAGGACCAGACGAGGCCCGTCCGCCGACGTTGAACGTTGAACCTTGAACGTTGGACACTTGAGGGAGAGACCTACGTCCCGAAGCGCCGCCTGCGCTGCTGATAATTCCGGATGGCTCGGAGGAGGTCGATCTTGCGAAAGGC
Organism: Methylomirabilis sp. (SeqCode); assembly: GCA_035655535.1. Taxonomy (GTDB): domain Bacteria; phylum Methylomirabilota; class Methylomirabilia; order Methylomirabilales; family CSP1-5; genus CSP1-5. Next base: position 3,299 of record DASRUH010000007.1, on the reverse strand, counting down.
GGGCCAGTAGGCGTCGCAGAAGTAGAATTCGCTGTAGGCGCTCTGCCAGAGGAGGAAGCCGGAGAGGCGGACCTCGCCGCTCGTCCGGATAATGAGATCCGGATCGGGAAGATCGTACATGTAGAGATACTTGCCGATCTCTTCGGGCGTGATCTCGTCGGCCACCTGCGTGAGGGGCATTCCCCGCCGCGCCCGATCCTTGAGCAGCTGCCTTACCGCATCGGCGATCTCCTGCCGTCCCCCGTATCCCACGGCGATGTTCAGGAAGAAATTACTGTAGACCTGTGTGGTCTCCTGGGCGTGCGCAATCGCTTCCTGCAGGGACGTGGGCAGCAACTCGAGCTGACCGACCGCCCGGACCCGGACCCCCTTCCGATGGATCTTGGGGTCCACCGCTACGGCGCGCATCTTGGCCTCAATGAGCCGAAGCAGCCCGTCCAGCTCCCGGTGCGGGCGGGAGAGATTCTCGGTGGAAAGGACGTAGATGGTAATGATCCGGATGTGGAGGTGCTCCAGCCAGTCGAGCACCTGCTCCAGCTTGTCTGCCCCCAGCCGGTGCCCCTCGAGGGGATCGCTGAGTCCTAGCTCCTGAGCGTAGCGCCGGTTGCCATCGAGGATGAGACCGATGTGCCTGGGCAGGGCCCCCCGCCGCACCTCCCGCAAGAGCCGACGCTCGTAGAGCTGGTAGAGCAACGAGATCGGATCAAAGGTCATCGTGGACCCCCTTCTTAACGTCGCACCGGCAGCCGATCGGCCGCCAGGCGGGGCGCCGGCGAGGCGCGCTGGACCAGGACGACCCCCGTCACGACCAGGACGCCGCCCAACAGCTGCGGCCAATGCAGCGCTTCCCCGAGGAGGAGCAAGCCGGCCCCCGCCGCCACCACCGGCTCCATCGTGCTGATGATGCTGACCTGGGTCGCCGGCAGATACGTGAGGCCAAAGGTGTAGAGGGCGAAGGGAAGGACGGTCCCCCCCGCACCGATGAGGAAGAAGATCGCCCACAGCCGCAGCGTATACCCCTCTGAAATGAGCAGCCACGGCGGGGTGAGCGTCCACCAGAAGAGCATGGCAAATGTATACGCGTATGCCAGCAGGGTCCAGGACGGCATCCGTCCCACGGCCCGCTTGGTGAGGAGGGTATAGCCGGCAAAGGCACAGGCCGCCAGCAGTCCGCTGATGAGCCCCGGCAGATTCACGCGTAGGAACGCGGGATCGTACCCCTTGACCATGAAGAAGCATCCGCCCACGGCCAACCCCAGGGCGAGGAGCGTCAGCCACGTCAGCCGTTCCCCCAGAAAGAGGGCGGAGGCCAGCGCAACGAGAATGGGCGCCATGTACTGGAGGAGGATGGCGGTCGCCACGTTGGTGAGGCTGATCGTGTAAAAGTAAGTGAAGTTGGCCATGGCCAGTCCGGCCACCCCCACCAGGGCGGCCAGGGGAATCTCCCTCAGGGGAAGACGCAACTGGCCTCTGTCCCACACGAGCAAACCCACGACCAGGATCAGGGCCGCGACCGTCGAGCGAATGGCCGTAAGGGCGAGCGGCCCGACCTCGCCACCCGTGAAGAGATAGCGGGCCAGCGTGCCCATCAGCCCCCAGGCCGCGGCCGCCCCGAGGACCATGAGGCTCCCCTTGACCGGACCGCTCCAGGCGGTCATGGACCCTGGGAGAGCCGCTCCAGGAGGGCGGTCATACTCTCGAGCTCCATCACCCCCTGGACGACGGCGGCCACCCGGCCATCCCGGGCGACGAATACCGTGGTCGGTGTGCCCTGCACTCCGTACAGCTTGGCGACGCGATCCCCCTTATCGTGCCCGATGAGATAGGGAACGCCGCGCTCGGCGACGAATTTCCGCGACGCCTCCTCCTTGTCCCAGATGTTGACTCCGAGAAACGTCACCCCGCGGGTCTTGAACTTTTCGTACGCCGTGACGAGAGCGGGAGACTCCCGCTGGCAGTAGGGTCACCACGAGGCCCAGAAGTTCATGACGAGCACCTTGCCGCGGAAATCGATGAGGCGAATCGGCTCCCCCGAGAGGAGGGTCAGGGCGAAATCGGGCGCCGGTTCGTTGACGGCCACCTTCAGGGACGGCGGCGGGGCGGCAGTGGCCGGCATCCACCCGAGGGTCACAAGGGCGACGACGAGCAGGAACAGGGACGCGCGCACGACCAGGGTGCCCCGACGGTTCATCAGTGGATTCTCCTCGCCGGTCACGATGCTCCAAGGGTGGGAGCGTAGCACAGAACCCTTCGCTCCACAACGAAAATGGCGTCGGGCTTTCGGCTTGACACACTCCACCCTTCCCGTTATAGTAAATGGCCATGTTGATCTATATCTCCTCCGCGTGCCGGGGGAACTATGCTGCAGACACTGACCATGCCGCATACGCCATCAAGCCGACGATGCCCGCATAGCCCGGTATCGGAGTGAGGCATCCTTCCTGCGGGTTCGCACCAGCTGTCCTCCCTCCGCATCGACCCCCTTCTTTACAGGAGAGGCTTGAATGAAAAAAACGCACCTGTTTGCGCCCGGGCCGACCCCCGTCCCGCCCGAGGCCCTCCTGTCGATGGCCCTGCCCATCCTGCACCACCGGACCCCGGAATATGAGGCGCTCTTCGCCGAGGTGCGAGAAGGCCTCAAGGGACTCTTCCAGACGGCCGAAGAGGTCCTGCTCTTCGCGGCGTCCGGGACCGGCGGCATGGAGGCGGCCGTGGTCAATATCCTGTCCCCCGGCGATCGGACGCTCGTGATCCGCGGCGGAAAATTCGGCGAGCGCTGGGGAGAGATCTGCCAGGCGTACGACATCGACGGTGTTCCCATTGAGGTCCCGTACGGGAAGGCGGTGAATCCCGCCCTCGTGGCCGCCGCCCTCGAGAGAGATCCGCAGATCGCAGCCGTCTTCAGCACCCACAGCGAGACGTCGACAGGGGTGCTGCACGACATCGAGGCCATCGCGCGGATCGTCCGTAAGACGCCGGCACTCCTGGTAGTGGACGCCATTACCAGCCTGGGCGTGGTGGATCTCCCCGTGGATGCCTGGGGCCTCGACGTGGTGGTCGCCGGGTCGCAGAAGGCCTTGATGCTGCCCCCCGGCCTGACGCTGGTCGGAGTAAGCCGGAAGGCGTGGGCGGCCGTGGAGCGGGCCCGGCTTCCCAGGTACTACTTCGACTTCGCCGCCGAGCGCACGCACCTGCTCAAGAACCAGTCCCGCTTCACGCCGGCCATTTCGCTGGTGGTCGGGCTGCAGCAGACCCTTCGGATGATCCGGACCGAGGGGCTTGCGAACATCGTCCGGCGA
>DASRUH010000006.1:0-7225 GCA_035655535.1 Methylomirabilis sp. (SeqCode) | reverse complement strand
GGATGCGGATGCGGCCCCCGCGCTCGTCAAATGCGCCGATGACCCACAGGGGCAGCGCGGTGAGCGCCTGAAAGTCCGCATCGGAATAAATGACGACTTCGACCTCCTGCCGGGGGTAGTGGTTGAGGTCGTACCCCACCTCTTCGTAGGCCCGCTCGAGCAGTGCCAGAATCTCTTGCCCCAGCTCGTCCCGGACTTCCCCCACGTACCGCAAGGTGAAGTGGTACCCGGGCCGATGACGGTACTCCTGGGAAACCCTCCGCTCCCCTTCGGCCTGGGCGATGAGTCGCTCGATCTCGCGATCGCCCGGACGGACCCTCAGGCCCTCCTGCCAGGTGAGGAGGGCCAGGGTGATGTCTCCCCGACGGTAATACGCCTCCCCGAGCAACCGGTAGGTGTCTCCCTCCGCCGGACCCAGGTCCCGGGCCCGCCGCAAGGTCTCCACGGCCCCATCGAACTCCCTAAGGCCGAGGAGCGCCATCCCCAATCCCAGATGAAACCGGGATTCCTCCGGCACAAGGTCGATGGCCGCCTGAAACTCCGGCGCCGCATCCCGAAACGCCCGCTCCTTGAGGAGGGCACTCCCGAGGTGGCCCCGCGCGTGGGCCATATTCCGCCGGATGACAGGCTGCGACGGAGCCAGCCTCAGGGCCTTCTCCAATTCGGCGATCGCTTCCCGGTACCGCCCCTGGTTGTTCAGCTCGACGCCACGCTGGTTGTGCGTGGCAGCGTCCTGCGCGGCACCCGGCGGCGCCGCCCCGAGCACGAGGACAAGACTCACGATCCAGTGGCGGATGCCGAACACGCCTCGCGGGGCACCCGCAAGACGACAGAGACGGGCCCCCGTCCGGGACATCCGAGCCTGGCATGGGTAATGCGTGGAGCGGGAAACGGGATTCGAACCCGCGACCCCGAGCTTGGAAGGCTCGCGCTCTACCACTGAGCTATTCCCGCATCTCCCAGGTGCGCGACGAGGCAGAACCCGCCCCCACCGCTCCTCTCCCTGTAGTCCCGGCAACGCAGCCGCCCCCGGCGATCTGGAGTGCGTCCGACCATGGTGGGGAGAGGAGGATTCGAACCCCCGAAGGCGTACGCCAGCAGATTTACAGTCTGCCCCCGTTGGCCGCTTGGGTATCTCCCCGCACTTGGGCGCCCCGAGCCGGAATCGCCGAGGGGGGGCGTCTGACCCCCCCGCTCGCCGCCCACTTCCCGCTGGAGCTGGCGAAGGGATTTGAACCCCCGACCCGCTGATTACAAATCAGCTGCTCTGGCCTCTGAGCTACGCCAGCACCAAACCCCTATCATACGGAAATATGACCTTTGAGAAAAGCGGAAACTTCCGTTCTGACAGGTTGAGACGTCGAATGTACAACTACTGTCCGCCCCAAACGCCCTTTTTAGAAAATTCACGTTGATATTCGCCATTTTGCTCCGGTTTACGGCTTCTGCATCCGCTGGCGCAGGACCTCATACATGATGACGCCTGCGGCGACACTCACATTCAGCGAAGGGACCTGTCCCACCATCGGGAGCGAAAGAAGGAGGTCGCACTGAGATCGGACCAGCGGCCGGAGACCTCGTCCCTCGCCTCCCAGCACCAGGGCGAGCGGCATCGTCAGGTCGACCTCGTGGGGTGGCTTGCCTCCGGCCACGTCTGCCCCGTACACCCAGAGCCCCTCTCCCTTGAGCAGGTCAAGGGCCCGCGCAATGTTCGTCACGCGGGAAAGCGGCAGATACTCGAGGGCGCCCGCGGCCGCCTTGGCGGCGACCGGACTCAGCCCGGCCGACCGGTCCTTCGGAATCACCACCCCGTGGGCCCCGCTCGCCTCGGCCGTGCGCACCAGCGCGCCGAGATTTCTCGGATCCTGGACGCCGTCCGGGATCAGGAGGAAGGGGGCCTCACGCCGCTGCCGGGCGATCCCGAGCAAGTCCTCCAATTCGACGTAGCGAACCTCCGCGACCTGGGCGACGATACCCTGGTGGGCGGTCGTCCCCGCCAGGTGCCCCAGGGCCCGACGGTCCAGGACCTTCACCGGAATCCCCTGACTCCGGGCGAACGCGACGATGCGACGGACCGGCGGGCCTCCCCCCTCCGCGACCGTGTACAGCTTCTCCACCGACCGCCGACCCGCCTGCAGCGCGGTCCAGACCGCATGAGCTCCGAACAGTCTCCCCACCCGTCTCCGCCGCCTCCTCTCGCCGCACCCCCGCTCCGCTCTCTGCGGCGGTCACGCCCCCCGCCACTTCCAGTGCGTCCCGGAGGGCGCGTCCTCGACAAGGGCGCCGAGCGACTCGATCTCGGCCCGGATCTCGTCGGCGCGCCTCCAGTCCCGACGCTTCCTGGCGGCATCGCGCTCTGTGATCAGCACCTCGATGCGTTCGCGGAGCTCAGGCGGCATCTCGGGCCGCACCGGCGACCGCTCGAGGAGCCCTAACACATTGGAGAGCCGCACGAGGACTCCCACGCCATCCACCAACGGCGCCACGGCCCGCTCGCCCCGTTCGACCAGATCGACATAGGCGTGCAGCACCCGGGCGAGGTCGAACAGGACTCCCACCGCCTGGGCCGTATTGAAGTCGTCGTCCATGGCAGCCTCGAACCGCCCGCAGAGCTCGGCGACCTGACGCGGAAGGCCCCCGTCAGGGCCCCCCGACGGGGGCAGCGGGGCGAGGCGCTCCATTTCCTGCGGCAGCCGGCGGAGCCGCTCCAGCGCACTGGCGGACTCGTGCACGCGCTCCTCTGAGAACTCGAGGGGGTTGTGATAGTGGGTCCCGAGGAGGTAGAGCCTGAGCGCCTCGGGATCGTGGCGCTCCACCAGCTCCTTGATCGTCAGGATGTTCCCGAGGGACTTCGACATCTTCTCCGCCCCGAGATTGACGAAACCGTTATGGATCCAGTACCGCACGAACGGCCGCTCGGTCGCGGCCTCGGACTGGGCGATTTCACTCTCGTGGTGGGGAAAGATCAGGTCTTCGCCCCCGCCGTGGATGTCAAAGGACTCCCCGAGGTGCTCCATCGACATCGCGGAGCATTCGATGTGCCACCCGGGTCGCCCCGGCCCCCAAGGGCTCGCCCATGATGGCTCGTCGGGCTTCGCCGACTTCCAGAGGGCGAAGTCACGCGGGTCCCGCTTGCGTTCGTCCACCTCGACGCGCGCGCCGACCAGCAGCTCGTCGAGGGGCTTCCCCGACAGCTGACCGTAGCGGGGGAATCGCCGGACCTCAAAATAGACGTCGCCGTCCACGACGTAGGCGACGCCCTTGGCGACGAGGCGTTCGATGAGCCGGATCATCTGGGGGATGTATGTGGTCGCCTGGGGTTCGACGTCGGCCGGGCGGACGCCGAGCGCGGCCATGTCCTCCCGGTATGCGGCGATGAAGCGGTCCGAGACCTCGAGGGGCGAGACCCCCTCCGCGTTGGCCCGCCGGATGATCTTGTCATCGACGTCCGTGAAGTTCTTGACGAACGTCACGCGGTAGCCTCGGTACTCGAGATAGCGGCGGATGACGTCGAAGACGATCGCGCTCCGCGCGTGCCCGATGTGGCAGCGATCATACGCCGTGATTCCGCAGACGTACATGCGCACCTGGCCCGGCACGAGGGGCTCGAAGAGCTCCTTGTCTCGCTTGAGGGTGTTATAGATCCTGAGCGCCACCACCCGCTCCCCTACGCGCCGTCCCCACCCGCCTCGGTCAAGAGGACGACGGTGAGACAGGCGATTCCCTCCCCGGATCCGAGAGGGCCCAGCCCCTTCGCGGTCGTCGGTTTGATATTGATCCGGGCCTCTTCCATCTCCAGGGCCCGGGCCAGGTTCGCCGCCATCCCCTTGAGGTGGGGGGCCAATGGCGGCGCTTCGGCGACGACCGTGGCGTCCACGTTCCCGACGCGGAACCCCCTGGCCTTCACGCGCCGCCAGCTCTCTTCCAGCAGCCGGAGGCTGCGGACGCCCCGGTACTGCGGATCGCTCGCCCCGAAGTGGTGACCGATATCCCCTTCCCCCGCCGCGCCGAGGAGGGCATCGATCACGGCGTGGGTCAGGACATCGGCATCCGAATGTCCATCGAGTCCCCGCTCAAAGGGAATCTCGACCCCGCCGAGAATCAGGGGACGTCCGGCGACGAAGGGATGGATATCGTAGCCGATGCCGATCCGCATCCCTTGGCCTCCCAACGGCTCAGGATCTGTTCGGCCCGCTCAAGATCATCCGCGGTCGTGATCTTCACATTTTCGGGATAGCTCGGGACCACCTGCACGGGGACGCCGAGCCGCTCCACCAGCATGGCATCGTCGGTTCCCCGATACCCGTCGGCCGCGGCCCGCCGGTGGGCCTCCTGGATGAGGTCGCCGGCAAAGGCCTGCGGCGTCTGGGCGATCCAGAGACGCTCTCGAGCCGGGGTCTCCCGCACAAACCCGTCCTCCACGACCTTCACCGTCTCGACCGCCGGCACGGCCGCGACCGCCGCCCGGAAGCGCCGGGCGCCGTCAATGGTGCGCTCGAGGAGGTCGGCCGAGACGAAGGGGCGGACGGCATCGTGAATGACGACCACCCGGGATCCCGCCGTCATCGCCTGGAGCCCCCGCAAGACCGACTCCTGCCGTTCGGCTCCTCCGGGGATGATGTCGATGATGGGGGGAAGAGGGTAGGGGGCGAGCACGTGCCGCCGGCACCACTCCTCGGCTCCCGGGGGAACCACCAGGATGAGCGCATTGATCAGCCCTGGAGTGGTCAGGTGGAGCAGCGTCCGGGTCAGGATCGGCATCCCCCCGAGGAGGAGAAACTGCTTGGGGACCTCTCCTCCCGCCCGACGGCCGAGGCCTGCGGCCGGCACGATCGCCGTAACATCCTTCATACGCTCAGCAACCGACCGTCAGCACACTCCTGATCCGTGCGAACCAGAGACAGCGGAGGTTGCCTGCCACCGTTATGCCGCTTCGGCCTCTTCCTTCAGCCGGGAGAAGATCATCCGCCCCGCCGTCGTCTGCAGCACCGAGGTCACACAGACATCGATGGTCTGCCCGATAAACCGGCGGCCGCTGTCGATGACGACCATCGTGCCGTCATCCAGATAGGCCACCCCCTGATTGTACTCCTTCCCCTCCTTGAGGACGTACACTCGGATCTCCTCACCGGGGAGGACGACCGGTCGCAGGGCGTTGGTGAGCTCATTGATATTCAGCACCGGCACGCCGTGCAGCTCGGCCACCTTATTGAGATTGAAATCGTTGGTCACCACCTTGGCGGCTAATGCCTTGGCCATCGCCACCAGCTTCTCGTCGACGTCCCGGATCTCCGGGAAATCCATGTCGTGGATCAGGACGTCCCCGTTGGGATTCTTCTGGATCTTCTGCAGGATGTCCAGCCCGCGCCGCCCTCGGTTCCGCTTGATCGGATCCGACGAGTCCGCAATGTGCTGGAGCTCCCGGAGGACGAACTGGGGGACGATCAACGTCCCCTCGATGAAGCCCGTCTCGCAGATGTCGGCGATCCGGCCGTCGATGATAACCGAGGTGTCGAGGATCTTGTTCCGCCCGGCGGCCGGCTGTTCCTTCACCGTCCGGACGAGCCCGAGGACGCTGAGTCCCCGCCCTTTCTCGACGGCGACCGCGGTGGCAATGTAGGCCGCGGCGATCGTGAAGAGGAGACCGAAGGCAGGCCGGACCGGAAGGACCACGGGGTCGACGACGGCCGTAAGTGTGTCCAAAAGCAACCGGGCAAGAAGAAGTCCGATAACGAGACCGACAAGGCCACTGATGAAGGGCTTACCCTGGACCTGTCTCAGCACCCGCTCCGCGAGGAGCGCACCCACACCCGTCGCCAGGCCGAGGGCCAGGCCGACCACCGGAGAGACGCCCTCGGCTCGGAACAGCGACCCCGCCGCGATCCCGACCAGACCGCAGAGGGCCACAAAGAAGCCTCGAAGGCTCTGTCCTGACATCACTCGTCACCTCCCGCGACGCTCCCACCCCCCTACCGTCCCTCATGCCGTTGCAATGGTCCGCTCGACCATCCCGTCCGCCTCCCGAGGGTCGATCCCCGCCGCATGGGCGATCTCGCTGACGACGAGCTGCCGCACGTTCTCCAGCATCTTCTTCTCGCCGAACGAGAGATTCCGCTCCTTTTGGAGCACGACCAGCTTGCGCAGCACGAGCGCCATTTCATAGACGGACCCGGACTTGATCCGCTCCCAGTTGTCTTTGAAGCGCCGGTTCCAGTTGGAGCAGATTTCGACATCCTTCCGCTTCAGAATCGCCATCACCCGCGGAATTTCCGAGCGGCCGATCACTTCCCGGAGGCCGACCAGCCCGGCGTTGTGGGTGGGGATCATGATGGTGGTATCGTTCCCGATGATCCGTAAGATGTAGAAGCACTGCCGACAGCCCGAGACGACCTTCTCCTCGATGGCCTCGATCAGGGCCACACCGTGGGCAGGATAGACGACTTTCTTCCCGACACAGAACGGGTCCCGCATGACGAATACGATACCAGAAGTCCTCCCTGCAGTCAAAATTTTCTTTCCGTCTCACGGGAAGAGAACGCCCATCGCGGCATCCACGGTCCTGACCCCCCAGACTTCGATCTCGCCCCCCTCGACCGGCCTGCCGTCACGACTCTCCGGCATGACACACCGGGTAAACCCGAGGTGCCGCGCCTGATGCAGGCGCTGGGCCGCGTGCCGAACCTCCCGGATCTCGCCGGTCAGGCCGACCTCGCCGAAGCAGACCAGCCCCGGATCCAGCGGCAGGTTGCGATAGCTCGAGGCGACGGCCGCGACGATCCCGAGGTCGGCCGCCGGCTCCGTGACGCGCACCCCGCCGGCGACATTGACGAAGACGTCGCACGTAGAGAGCGGCATTCCGAGTCGCTTCTCGAGAACCGCCACGAGGATGGCGACGCGGTTGCCGTCCACCCCCGTCACCACGCGGCGGGGAAAGCTGGCATGCGTGGGTGCGACCAGCGCCTGCATCTCCACCAGCAGCGGACGCGTCCCCTCCATGGTCACCACGACCACCGAGCCGGTGACCCCCGGCGCCCGTTCCGCGAGGAAGATGCGGGAGGGGTGGCCCACCTCCTGCAGCCCGGCCTCGGTCATCTCGAAGATCCCGATCTCGTGCGTGGAGCCGAACCGGTTCTTGGTGACGCGCAGCACGCGATAGGCGTGCTGCCCCTCCCCTTCGAAGTAGATCACGGTATCGACGATGTGCTCCAGGGCCTTGGGCCCTGCG
>DASRUH010000005.1:0-5154 GCA_035655535.1 Methylomirabilis sp. (SeqCode) | reverse complement strand
TCTTCTCCTGGGCCGCGAGGGGCTCCCCGTCAGGAGAGGGGGGCCTGAACCGCAGCGCCGCGTTGGGAATCTTGAGGGCGTCCGCCCGCCTGTCCACGAGGATCCTCACGTTCGCGGTCAATCCCGGCTTGAGTTTCAACTCGGGATTCACCACCGCGACCACCACGTTATAGGTCACCACATTTTGCTGCACGATCGGGGCCTGGCGGATCTGGACCACCTGCCCCTTCAACACCTGCCCCGGAAAGGCGTCCACGGTGAAGCTCGCCTGCTGGCCCACCTGAATCCGGCTGATGTCCGCCTCGTCCACGTTGGTATCCACCTGCATCTTTTTGAGGTCCTCGGCGATGAGAAAGAGGATCGGGGCCTGCAGAGAAGCGGCCACCGTCTGCCCGACATCGACGTTTCGCGCAATCACCACGCCATTGACCGGGGCGTTGATATACGTGCGGTCGAGGTCCACCTGCGCCGCTCGAAGGGCGGCGAGCGCCGCCTCGAGTCGGGCGGCCGCCGAGTCGTAGCTGGCCTGGGCCGAGTCCCACTCCTCCTGGGAGGTCCCCCCCTCCTGAAAGAGGGCAGCGCGGCTGTCCCGTTTGATCTTGGCATCCTTTACAGCCACCCTGGCATTGTCCACCTCGGCCTTGGCTTGGTTGACCTTGGCCTCGAAAGTATCGGGGTCGATCCGCCCGATGAGCTGCCCCTTCTCCACCCGGGAGTTGAAGTCGGCGTACAGATGCTTGATCTTCCCAGAGACTTGGCTCCCCACTTGGACGGTGGTCACCGCGTTCAGCGTGCCGCTGGCCGAGACCGTCGCGACGACCTCCCCCCGCTCGACGGGCGCTGTCCGGTATTGGGGGCGTCCCGCCGCCGACCGGAACCAGACGACTGCCCCAATCGAGAGCAGGACGAGGGCGGCGAGCAGCCCGATGGTCCTCTTGCTCCACCGACGCCAATCCAACCATTCCATGAAAGTCTCTTCTCCCGGTTTCCTGGTCGCACGTTGCTCGGACTGCGATGCTTCAGCATCGAGGGGGACGATGACGGTCCGGTGATCTACCGCTGACCTCTGTGCTCTCTCTCCGCGTCCCACGCCTTGAGGAAAGCTTCAAACCGGGGATGCTGGTCGGGCGTCAGCATGGCCCGGATCCGTCCCCTGGCCCGCTCCTTGATCTCGGTCACCTGGGGCGCAATCGTCTTGCGGAGCTCCACGAACTCGGTCCGCGTGTCGTCCAGGATCCGATTGAGCGCCTGCTGCTGATCCGCGGTCAGCTCGAGATCCCGGGTCAGCCGCGAGACGTACTGTGCCCGGTCAAATCGGCCCCACCCCCCCTCGGCCGACCCCGCGGACGCCCGTTCATACAGGCGAATCCCCAGCGCCCCGGCGGCGACCCCCAGCGCGAACACCACACCCAGCAAGAGGACCTTCGGATCTCTTTTCATGGCGCCTGCTCCTCTACCCCGAGGACGGATGCCAGGACTTGCTCGCGGGTCGGCTGAGGAATCCCAAGATACACAAAAGTCTCGGAGGCACCCGCCTGCGAGTGCAGAAGCTGGAGCAGTGGGGGCGGCGAGGAATGGGGGGAGACGAGATAGGCGGCGCTCCCGAGAATCAGCGTCAGGGTCGCCAGGGTCGGGACGAGGAGCTTCACCCAGAAGCGCGGGGCGACGGGTGAAACCCCGATCTCGCCCAGCCGGGCCCGAAGGCGCGCCATGAAATAGGGCGACGGCCCCTCGTCAGCCGTCAACGCGTCCAGGAGGAGCCGGCTCAGTCGCCGGGTCCGAGCGATCGCCGCGCAATTCGGGCACGCCCCCAGATGCCGGGCAAGCGCGTCGGCCTCCTCGGATCCGAGAATTGTCCGCCGGTCGAGCGCCCCTTTCGCCTCGCGGCACTTCATATTTTCCTCCCACCCGGATGACTCCCTCCGGCGAAGAGCTTCCGCAACGTCCGCCGGGCCCGGAACAGGCGCAGGCGCACTGCCACTTCCGAGCACCCGAGCACCCTCGCCACTTCCCTCGTCTCCATTCCCTCTCGCTCTTTCAGCAGGAGCACGGCCCGATCCTGTGGGCCCAGGCGGGCCAGCAGCTTTTGCGCCAGGTCCCGGAGGAGGAGGGTGTCGATTTCGCGAAGGGTGCTTTCATCCTGCAGCAGCCTCTCGAGCACCGCCGTGTCTTCCGGACCGAGCTCGGAAAAGAATCGCTCCGGCCGCCGACGCCGACGGCGGAGGTGATCGGTGCACAGGTTCACCGCCGTCCGAACCAGCCACGGGGCCAGAGAGCGGCCCGGCTGGAGTACCCGCAAGGATCGATACGTCCGGAGGAAGACCTCCTGGGCGATATCTTCCGCGTCAGATGACCGGACCAGGACCCCTCGAACGACCCGCAGCACCAAGGGAGCGTACCGGTGAACCAGGGCCTCGAATGCTGACTGGTCTCCCTGGAGGGCGCGGGCGATGAGTTCGCCGTCCTCCACTCCCGGCCTGGCCTCTCGGGCGGAATCGCCTCCCCTATTATTCATATACGCTGTGACGGGTCTCTGCGTTTCACGGATTTTGGATTGCCCGGTAGGCACTGCGTTCCCCTGGGCTCGCCGTGACGGACGCACTGGCCTCCCGGCAGCTCGGGGGCGCGGGGGTCCCCCTCGGGGTCTCGATCACCGGGGGCGAAGCGGGCGCACGATGGGGAGTCCGACGGGCCCTGCGCCGGCGGGGGAGAGACACGCTCTCGTCGGGCATCGGGTTACAGACCGGATCGCGGCGGGGGGGCGGTCCCGGAACCCATCCCGCCGGCGGGAGGGAATGGCGCCGGAGGGACGGCGGGCAGAGTGAAGGTGAAGGTACTCCCCCGATCCTCTCCCGGGCTCTCGACGCTGAGCTCGCCTCCTTGCAGCTCCACGAGCCGCTTGGCTAACGTGAGGCCAAGGCCGACCCCCTGGATCCGGCGACTCACGGCATTCTCCCCCCGCCAGAAGGGCTCAAAGATCCGCTCACGCTCCTCGGGACGGATCCCGATCCCGGTGTCCTTCACGGAGATGGCCACCATTCCCGGGTCGTGGAGACGGGCGGTCACGGTGACCTCGCCCTCGTCGGGAGTGAACTTGATGGCATTGGAGACCAGGTTCAGGAGGATTTGCCGGAATTGGTGGAGGTCCCCGCGGATCAGGGGGAGCCGCCGCTCGCCTTCCACGGCGAGCTTGATGGCCTTGTTGGCGGCCTGGGGCGCCATCAGGGCGTTGACCTCTTCGAGGACGTTGAGCGGGCTGAACTCCTCGGCGTAGAAGGTCCGCCGACCCACATCCTCCTCGGCGAGCTGCAGCAGGTCATTGGCCAACTTGAGGATCTGTTGGGCGCTGCCGTAGATGTTCTGCAAGTACTGCTGCTGCCGCGCCGACAGGGCGCCGACCCGCTTATCCCGCAGGAGCTCGGCGTACCCCAGGATCGCCGTGAGCGGCGTCCGCACCTCCTGGGAGAGCTGAGAGAGAAACCGGTTCTTCTGGTGGCTCGCCTCGAGGAGTTGCTGGTTGGACTGGAGCAGCTGATCGTGCAGGCGCGCGTTCTCCAGGGCCGTGGCCGCGTGGTTGGCGATGGCCGAGAGGAGCGCGAGGTCGGCTTCGCCGAAGGGCGTCCCGTCGGTCCGATTGATGAGCTGGATCACCCCGAGGACCCGCTCCGCGGTCTTGACCGGCACGCAGAGCATCGAGCGGGTCTCAAACCCGGTCAGGGCATCGACGCGTTGCGAGAACATCGGGTGCTTTTGCACGTCTGGGAGGACGAGCGCCTCGCCGGTCGAGGCCACCCAGCCGGCGATCCCCTCCTCCGCCGCGACGCGGCGCCCCTCGAGCAGCCCCCGCTGCTCGCCGAGCACCACGGCGAAGGTCAACTCTCCGGTCTCCTCGCGGAGGAGGAGCGAGCCGGCCTCGACCTTCATGAGGTCCACCACCTGCTCCATCACGAGGCGCAGGAGGACCGGGAAGTCGAGGGTGGACGTAAACGCCGCCGTCACCTGATTCAGGACACTGAGCTCCCGGACCCGCTGGTGGACGTGGCTGATGTCCTGGAGGATCATGACGCCCCCCGCCAGCTTCTGTTCCTCCATGAGAGCGGTCATCGTCAGCTTGAGGATGCGCCCGCCGTAGAGAAACTCGAACTCGTCTCGCTCTCCCGTCGCCTCCATCCGGCGAACCGCCTCCGGAATCGGTCCCCCGAAAATGGAACCGATGGGGGCGCCGATCAGCTCTCTCTCCTGTCGCCCGAGTAACCGGATGCCGGCCGGATTGACGTACACCACCTGGTGCGTTTCGTTGAACTCGATGACCGCCTCGCCCAGCGCGGCGAGGAGGATGTCCTGGTGACGCTTGATCAACAACAGCTCGCGGGCGATCACCCGCGGCCGCACGTCCTGCAGGCCGACGACGACCGGGGAGGCCCCTTCGACTTCTTCCGCGCGCTCCAGGCGGGCGAGGATCTCGAAGATGTCCGCCACCATGGCGTCCATGCGGCGCTTGGCGATGTAGGCCTTCGCCCCCATCTCCTTGAGGTCCTGAAAACTCGCCAGGCCCTCGGCCATGGTGGCGGTGACGACCACGACGGGAATATGGGACAAGTGGGGATCCTGCGAGAGGTGACGGCAGAACTGGCGGCCGTCCATCACGGGCATGATAAGGTCCGTGACGATGAGATCGGGCCGGAGGATTCGGGCTTGCTCTAAGGCCTCGAGCCCGTTCCGGGCCTTCGCAACGCGAAAGCCGGCCGCCGTGAGGGCGTCCCCCACGCCGGCGAGGATGAGCTCATCGTTATCGACGATCAGGATGTCCTTGGCCATAGTCCCCTTCGGCGAGAAACGCGATGAGGGTCCAGCGCCAGTTGCTTTCGGACACCAGCAAGCGGTATGCCAAAACTGTATCGGAATGCCGTCGCCTTGGCAAGCCTGCCCTGAGCCTTGCCGTGAGCCGCGCCGAACGGCCGTCGAAGGGCCTGTCCTGAGCCTTGCCGTGCGCCGCGCCGAACGGCCGTCGAAGGACCCCCTCCTCGGCCCCGCAGGCGGAGTAAGGAGCAATTGCTCTCATGCGCTGCAAATAGAAAAGCCCGGGAAACCCCGGGCTACATGAAGCCCTTCGACTCGCGCCGCCTCGACTAGCTGCACTCGCTCGGCGTCGCT
>DASRUH010000004.1:0-5657 GCA_035655535.1 Methylomirabilis sp. (SeqCode) | reverse complement strand
TCCCGGGCCTGCTGCAGGCGCGCCCGCACGACCTCGAACTCCCGCGGGACCTGCTCGAGGCGGCGGCGGGCCTGGTAGAGCTCTTCCTCGAGCCCTTTCACCTGGGCCTGCAGGGCGTCGATCTCGGTGTGGGATTTGTCTTTATCCCGCATGGTCGCCCTTTCCTCGCTCTCGAACGCCACCGGCCGCCTGACTGCGCTTGGCCGGGCGGGTCCTGTCTATGACTTCAGGACTTGCAACTCCCATACCATTGAAGGCCATCTTCACGAAAAAACAGGGTCTCCTGTGTTGCGCCCCGGTAACCCTCCGCGTCTCACAGCGTGGTGCGGATGAGCTGTAGAAATTCGCTCCGGATCTCCGGGCGCGCGTGAAACACTCCCAGCATGGCGCTCGTGACCGCCTTGGAGTTCTGCTTCTCCACGCCCCGCATCATCATACAGAAGTGATAGGCTTCGATGACGACGCCCACTCCCCGCGGCTGCACGGCCCGCTTCAGCGTCTCGGCGATCTGTTCCGTCAACCGCTCCTGCACCTGCAGCCGCCGGCTATACATCTCCACCAACCGGACGATCTTGCTGAGCCCAAGGATCTTCGTCTTCGGAATGTAGGCCACGTGACATTTTCCGAAGAACGGCAGGAGGTGATGCTCGCACAGGCTGAAGACGTCGATGTCTTTCACCAGGACCATCTCGTTGTACTTCGCCGTAAAGATGGCCCCGTTGATCACGGCAGACACATCCTTGCGGTAGCCGGCAGTCAAATCCCGGAGGGCCTTCGCCATCCGCGCCGGCGTCTGCCGGAGGCCTTCCCGATGCGGGTCCTCGCCCAGTTCCTTCAGCAGGTCCCGCATGAGGCTGTGCAAGAAGAGGTCTTCCCCTCCCTCTCCCGAACCCTTGCGCCGGCGCTGCGGCACGTCCCTCCTCCTGT
Source organism: Methylomirabilis sp. (SeqCode) (assembly GCA_035655535.1). GTDB lineage: Bacteria > Methylomirabilota > Methylomirabilia > Methylomirabilales > CSP1-5 > CSP1-5. The sequence continues at coordinate 4,730 of DASRUH010000004.1, read as the reverse complement.
GCCGTCACGCGGCCAAAAAGAAACGGGGAGCACCGCTCACCCGGCCGCCTCGTCATCGGATTGTGACGTCGACACAGCGCTATTGTGTCCCAGAACGTATGCCGTGTCAACACCCGAATCGGCACCGCCGCACCCCAGCCGGGACCCCCACGGAAAAAAGGCGACGACCGGGGGTGTCGACCGTGCAGAGGCTGCACAGAAGTGCAGGAGGTGCAGGGGGGAAAAGCAGCGCAGGGGGTGCAGCAGTGCAGAATCAGGACGAGGACAGGGAGTGCAGGGGGTACAGGAAAGGAAGTGGAGCGGGAGACGGGGATCGAACCCGCGACGTCCAGCTTGGGAAGCTGGCATTCTACCGCTGAATTACTCCCGCCCCGTCCTTTAATCTATAGCGGACGGCAAGACCCCTGTCAACGGGGATCTCGGCCATCGGACGAGAGGTCCTCGTCCTGGAAATTCGTTACGCGCCAGCCGTCCTTCACCCGTGTGGTCGAGATGAAGGCGCGCTTCTTCATGGCGCTCCGGTCCACCGAGATCGCAAGGTCGTACACAAAGTAGATCCGATCCTCCCCCATCTTCCGGGTCATGTGCAGGCTATAGACGACGCTGCGATCCGCCGTCCCATCGGACCGTGCCACCCCCTGAAGGAGCTGCTCCTGCGCCTCGATTTTGCGCCGGGCCAAGCCGTCGGCCAGCGTCTTGGCCTTGGGCAAATCCGGACGGACGTAGTACTGCTCCACGAAGCTTCGGGCGATCGACTCCGGTTCGTCCCCGCGCGAGCAGGCAGCCAGTGCGGAGACAATGAGCAGGGCGCAGAGCAACGCGCCCGCTCTCGCGCAACAGCAGCGCGGGCCGGGGCGATCCGGGGAGAGGGTGCCTCGGGTCACCATGACGCTCACCGTGCCGGGAGGGAACACCACGAAATCAGGAAGAGGAGCGCGAGGAGCGCGAGGAACCCGAGGAGCAGATGGCGGCCACCGGCCCGTCGTGCCTTCGGTCCCAGCGCTTCCTTCTCCGGTTCCTCGCTGTCGCGTCCTGTCCGCATCCCGTGGGCTTACCCCATATCATCCCTGACGGGAAAGATCAAGGCGACTCGCCCGCGCGAATTCCTGCCGGAGCGCGGGGAGGTGACGCTTGAGGTGCCTCAGCGCCTCTTGTTTGCTCCGCAGGGCGCCGAGGCCGGCCTCTTCATCCAGCCGCGCCAACAGAAAGCCGACAAACGGTCCCGGACTCAGGCGCATCCGGGCCATGAGCTCATGACCGTCCAGAAGGCGGCCTCGCCTGCCCCGAGCCTCGGCAGCCGCCATCCGCCGCCGGTGAAACGTGAACATCTCCTGGACGAAGCCTCGATGCTCGCGAAAGGCCCTGCCTTCCCGAGCAGCAGTCGCCCGGATATCGGCCAGGGAGAGGAGGAGGCAATCGGCGGCGAGCGGGCCGAGGTCCCGCCAAAAGCGGTATCGCGCGCGGGCGGTGATGCGCGGTGTGTGCCTGAGGTGAAGCGGACGGAGGTGTTCCCGGACGATCGTCACGGCCATCGCCGTCGCCCGCGATCCGAGGCGCAGGCGTCGGCTGATCTCCTCGACGATTTCCGCACCCCGCTCGGCATGACCGAGAAAGCGTACCCGGCCGTCTTCAATCGACCGGACGTCCGGTTTCCCCACGTCATGCACGAGCGCCGTGAACCGCAGCAGGGCTGTGCCTGTGACGCCCCCTTCGACCTCGGTCTCCAGGCGGGCGATGACGGACGCCGCCTCCTGGGGCAGCAGGCCCGGCAGCAGCCGGAGGATCCGGTCGAGCGCCCGGACCGTCTCCAGGGAGTGCGCGAGGACATCGAACCGATGCGGGGGACCCTGGAGACACCCGCGCAATGGCCGCATCTCGGGGACGAGGGCCTCGAGAAGCGCAAGCGCATCCATGGCGGCGAGCCACCGGCCGGCGTCAGGTGCGCTCAGGATGTCGAAGAACTCCTCCCGCAACCGCTCGGGAGCCGCGCGCCTCAGGAGGAGCGCCCGGCAGCGGATCGCCTCGGCGCTCCGCTTCTCGATGCGGAAGCCGAGCTGTGCCGCAAGGCGGATACTGCGGAGCAGACGCAGGGGGTCTTCCGTCAAGACCTCCGGAGTGGTGACCCGGATCCTCTCGGCCTTCAAATCCCGCAGGCCGCCCGTAGGATCCATGAGGCGGGGAGGATCATCCTCGAGCGAGATTGCCAGGGCGTTGACCGTGAAGTCTCGGTGCCGGAGATCCTCGAGGATACGCCCGCCCCGCAGCGGCCCGATATCCACCTGCCCCCGCTCCTGCCGGTGGGAAAAGATCACGCGCCAGAGGCGTTCGGCGAGGTGGACGATCGTGCCGGCGAACCGCTGCGCGAGCGCCGCACCGAGCAAGGGAGGGTCGGCGCACACGAGATCGATGTCGAGCGCCCCGGGATGCCGGAGGAGGGCGTCCCGCAGAAAGCCGCCGACGAGATAGACCGGAACGCAGCCGCGCCCGGCAGCCGCCAGAGCGATCTGCTCCACGACGGCGTGATGTCGGACGGCGCGCAGGCTGCGCTGGATGCTACGGGTCATCGGTTCACCGTATCGGAGGGGCGCGGGAATGTCAACGGGACCTTCCCCCCTCGCAGTCGGAAATTCTCTTGACTCTCCTCTTCCCCGGGCTTAACCTTAAAAGAGTACGACGCGCGGCTGGGGAGGGGTGACGAGGAGGGGAGGCGGGATGCGGATCGACAAGAGGATGAAGATCGAATACGTCGTCCAGGCCTACCCGGAGACGATCCCGGTTTTCACCCGCTACGGAGTCGCCTGTCTGGGCTGCTCCGCGGCGAGCTACGACAACATCGAGGTGGGGGCGAAAGTCCACGGCATCGATGTTGACCAGCTCCTGGCCGACCTGAACGCGACGATCACTGCACGCAACTGACTGGTCCGGCGCTCGCGTGTGACGCCCACGGACCGGGGAGAGGTTTCCCCCGAAGGGACCGGCGATGTTCGACACGATGCGAAGAGACATCCAGGCCGCCCGCGACCGTGATCCGGCCGTCCGCAGCACGCTCGAGCTTTTCTTTTGTTATCCGGGGCTCCACGCGGTGTGGGCGCACCGCATCGCGCATTGGTTCTGGAGCCGCGGACTCCTCTTTATCGGCCGCGCCCTCTCGCATCTCAACCGGTTCCTGACCGGGATCGAGATCCACCCGGCGGCCCACCTCGGTCCCGGCCTCTTCATCGACCACGGCATGGGGGTCGTCATCGGCGAGACGACCGAGATCGGCGAGAACGTCACCATCTACCAGGGGGTGACGTTGGGCGGCACGAGCCTGGAACGCAAGAAGCGACACCCGACCATCGGCAACAACGTGGTCATCGGGGCCGGGGCCAAGATCCTCGGACCGTTCACCGTCGGAGACAACAGCAAGATCGGGTCGGGCTCGGTGGTCGTCAAGGAGGTCCCACCGAACTCGGTGGTGGTCGGCGTGCCGGGACGGGTCATCTATCGGGACGGTAAGAAGGTAACCGACATGGATTTCGACTGGACCAATCTCCCCGATCCGGTGGCCCAGGCGCTCCAGTGCCTGCTCGATCGGGTGCACGACCTGGAGAAGGAACTGGACGAGCTGAAGGGCCGCACGACCCAGGAGGCTCGAGGCGACTTCTCCTCCCTATTCCGCCGCGACGGCTGATCCGCTTCGCTCCCCCGCCGAGGCCAGGCCGCGGTGCATCTCCGAAACCGGCACGAGCTGGTATCCCTGCGTCCGGAGACCTTCAATGATGGTCGGCAGCTCGCGATGGACCGGATCGCGGCGCCGCTGCGTCCCGAGGTGGAGGAGGACGATGCCCCCGTTCTTTTCCGTTTGACTCCCCTTGCCGAATCCCAGAATCCGCTCCCGCACCGCTGCCGCGTCATAATAGATCGATGACTGCGGATCCGTCACCCAGTCCCGTGTGTCCAGATCCTCGCCCGCCGCGAGATCCCGCGTCCATCCCACATGAAGGTACCCCGCCTCCGCGGCCCACCGCCGGATCTCCGGGTTATGTTCGCCGTACGGGGCCCGCCAGTACCGGCTCATCGGCACCCCCGCGACCTCTTCGAACAGCAGGGCCGTCCGGCGCAGTTCGCCCTGGACGAACTCCCGCGTAACCCCGCCCAGCGTATCGTGCCGGCGGTTGACCGCAAAGCTCGTGAGGTGCGGGTGCGTGAAGGTGTGGTTGCCGACTTCGTGTCCCTCGCGGATCATGCGGCGCACCAGGTCGGGATAGCGGCGGAGGTATTGCCCGGTGAGAAAGATCGTGGCCCGGACGCCGGCGGCCTGCAGGATTTCGAGGATCTCGGTCGTCGCATTTGCCTCGGCCCCCCCGTCGAAGGTCATGGCGACCTTCCGCTCCCACGTCGGACCACGGGAGAGGTTCGACTCCAGCGGCAGCCGGGGGAGCTCAGGCGTGCTCGGCGGGACGAGGTCCGGCGCCTGTGCCGGGACAGGCGGGGGCGGAAGGCGGACTTCCGGAAGGGCGGGGAGCGCCATCGGGGGTCTTCGGGGAGGCGCCGAGGAGAGGGACACGGAGGGAACGCGCTGGCCGATCTGGAACACCACCAAGAGGAGCGGTACCAGCGCGAGGAGGACCCATCCCGGACGGATCGGCAGTCCCCAGCGAAAAAGAGAGGCAGGCGTGATGCGCGTCCGCAGCCCGGTCCGCTGCGCGTCGAGAGCCCGCCGGCGCCTGGGTAGACCGTGTCGCAAC
>DASRUH010000003.1:0-4063 GCA_035655535.1 Methylomirabilis sp. (SeqCode) | reverse complement strand
CCGACTCGGATGCGGCCGGCGTTCTCTTCCCGCCCCCCGTTGGTGCCACCCCGAAAGGGGTGAGCAGCCATCAGGCCGGCGCGGCGTTCACCGACCGCACCGTCGGCGTCCCCCTCCACGTCCTGCGGGTCCCACCCCACGGCCCGCAGATGACGCATGACCTCCATCTTCTCGGCATTGCCCAGAACGAGGTCCACCCCCTCGATAGCTGCGACCCGCTCCGGCGCAGCTTGGGCATAACACCCCGTCACCACCACGAATGCCAGGGGGTTGCGGCGAACCGCCTGACGGATGAGGCGCCGGGAATCGGCATCGGCGCGCTCGGTCACCGTGCAGGTGTTGATCACATACACCTCGGCGGCTTCCGTGAAGGGCACCAGCGCGAAGCCGGCGGCCCGCGTCTGCTCGGCCATCGTATCCGTCTCGAACTGGTTCAGTCGGCAACCCAATGTTGCGAATGCTATGCGCACGCGACGCTCCCGCGGAGCATCCGATCCAGGCACTCCAAGTTCAGGACGTCCTCCCGGTTATACTCGAGGAGCGTTGCGAGCGCCTCGCGGTCTCTCGACGTCTCGTACCGGTGCCACAGGCGCATGGCTTCCACCCCATCAATGCCGCGCGTCCGGCGCGGGATGCCGAGCCGCTCCTCGACCCGCTTGAGGCCGCCATACAGCCGCCGCCGCCAGCAGTCGTACATCAGATCATGGGAGGTAAACGCAGCGCACAGATCGAGGCCCAGGCGGCGGCGAATCACGGGTAGATCGAACCGGCTTCCGTTGTACGTACAGATCACCTGAATCCCTTCCAGGGCCTGCCACACGGTGCCCTCGGAGATACCGCCTCCCACCAGCTGCACCAGCCCTCGATCCGGGGCGTACAAACCGATGACCGTGATCTCCCCGCCGAAAGAAGTTTCGATATCCAGGTAGGCCCTCACTCTCCCCTCCTCCGGCGCATCACCTTAGCATACCGTGCTTTATTTGCAAGGGCTGGTTGGTTCATTGACAGCTGCCGAGATTGAGTGATACGAATGGACGCCGACGAGGAGACCGCTATGCGGATCGGTATCATCGGACTGCCGCGCGCAGGAAAGAGCACTCTCTTCCGGTTGCTCACAGGCCACGACCCCGCGCCGCCGAAGGGGCCGGGGCCGGCGAGCGGCATCGCCAAGGTCGCCGACGCCCGCCTGAACCGCCTTGCCACACTCCTCCGCCCCAAGAAGGTCACTCCAATCGCTCTCGAGATCATGGATTTTCCCGCCCTTGGTCGAGCGGGGAAGGGGGGCGAGGTGGAAGGGCCTCTCGTGGCCGAACTCCGCCAGGTCGACCTGATCCTGCACGTGATCCGACACTTCGAGGATGTGCGCGTGCCTCACGAGGAAGGGAGCATCGACCCATTGCGGGACGCGGCCCTCCTCGACACCGCGTTCCTGCTTGCCGATCTCGGCGTCGTGGAGAAGCGGATCGAGCGAATCGCCGACGAGATCCGCAAGGGGCGCAGGGGGGAGGGACGCGACGATCTCGCTTTGCTCGAGCGATGCCGGGCGTGGCTGGTGAAGGAAGAGAGCCTCAGGGACAAGGCGTTGACGAATGCCGAGGAGAAGAGCCTGCGGGGATACGCCCCCCTCACGCTCAAACCCCTCCTCCTGCTCCTCAATATTGGCGAGGAGCAGATCGGACAAACAGACCCGATCTGGCGGCAGATCGAAGAGCGTCCGACGCTGCCCCGGACCGGCTGGGGCCGCATTGCGGCGAAGACCGAGTGGGAACTGCGTCAGCTACCGGAGGATGAGCGGCAGGAGTTCGCCCGCGCCCTCGGCCTCGAGACACCCGAGGCCCCCCAGATCCTGCGCCGCTGCCTCGACCTCTTGGACCTCATGACGTTCTTTACCGTGGTGGGGGAGGAACTGCGCGCGTGGGCGGTTTCGGAGGGCGCCACCGCGCTCGAGGCGGCCGCGGTGATCCATACCGACATGGCCAAGGGCTTCATCAAGGCCGAAGTCATCGCCCTCGCCGATCTCGAAGCAGCCGGATCTGTGGCGGGGGCGCGAAAGGAGGGACGCGTGCGGCTCGAAGGGAAGGAGTACCGGGTGCAGGACGGCGATATCCTGACGGTCCGGTTCAGCGGTTGATCTGTTCGCGGGTGAGGTCCGCGGCGACCTGAGCGAGAGGCGCTCGATCCAGAGGAGTGATCGCGCCACCCGAGATAATCATCTTCATCGCTTCATCCACAGAGATGTCGACGGGGATGATCTCTTCCTCGGGCACCAGCAGGAAGAACCCGGCGGTGGGGACCGGTGCGGTGGGGATGAGGACAGAGACGGCGCGACCGGGTCGACCCGGAATATCAAACCGCCGGCGGCTGGTAATGAAGCAGAGGCTGTAGATCCCCTCGCGGGGAAACTCCACCAGGGCCACCTTTTTGAACGAGGCATCCTTCACCGCGAACAGGTCGGTGAGTTGCCGGACAGACGTGTAAATTCCCCGGACCACGGGGATGCGCGCGAAGAGGGTCTCGGCCCATTGGAAGATCCGCTGACTGAAGAGGGTCCCGGTCATTCCCACGAGGTAGATCAGGGTGGCGGTGACGAGGACGCTTAACAGGGTCGTCAGCGGCGCCGCCAAATCCGTGGCCACGACGTCGCGGAGGATGACCCCGAGGAACGGAGACAGGAGTCCCCCCACCAGGCTGAAGAGCATCCAGACGATGTAAAGGGTCAGCAGGGTCGGCAGGACAATGATCAGGCCGGTGACAAAATACCGCCTGAGCGAGGGCCGGCTGGCCTGCACTTGTGGATCCTGCCAGTTCACCGCACCACTTCCCCTCTCGCCTGGGTCCACGTCCGACTCGGCAGCGCCCGCCGGGCCCATCCCCGCCAGCGTGCCCTCCCTGATGCAATAGAAAAAGAATACGCCCCAAGTGACCGCCGCACTCTCAGGCCTTCCCCGTCTCCTCTCTCCGGCGGTGAACCGGGGATCACCCGCGGTCGCCGCCGGAGCGGTTCGATCACACGAGAACGACCCTGCGTGTCGCGCGACCTCTTGGGACTGGTATTGTGTACCACGGGACCGGGTGTGCTGTCAACGCCTCGTTGTCTGAACATCTCTTCTGGTTGATGCGGCAAGCGAGACCGGGCGCGCGCACTGGAAAGGCGCGGCTCCCTGGAGCAATAGAACAATAGACCGCATTGGCCCAATGGCCCAATGTTCCATTGTCCACTGGTCCAATGCTCTGGCAATTAAAAAGCCCGGAAAATCCGGGCTTTTTATTGCCTGGTGGGCGGTACTGGGATCGAACCAGTGACCTCTGCCGTGTGAAGACAGCGCTCTCCCGACTGAGCTAACCGCCCCCGCGCGAGGGATACACCGTGCCATACGGTAGCTCAAGCCCAAGGTCCGGTCAAGGCTCTTTCCGCTGCCGATCGGCCGTGCCGGGCGGGCTGCCCGCACGCGGAGCCGCCGTCACGCCTGGTCCTGGGGCCCCGGCGGCTTCGGCCCGCGGGCGGGTGGGCGCAAGAAACTCTTCGAGCGTCAGCGCCGGATTGACCTTGACCACTTTTTGCCAGATCCGCGCCTTTTCCTCTTCGCTCTTGGCCCGCACATACCGCCTGCGCAGCCTGGCGAGTTTCAGCCGACGGACCCGGCGCCTGTGTATCTCGGTTTTGCGAGGGACCGGCATCTCTCGTTCGCCTCCTAGGAGTCAGCTGTTAGCCGTCGGCAGTCAGGACCGGGCCCTGAACCCTCATCCCTGCACCTGCTGCCAGCCACCGGTCACCAACCATTCGTCACTAGCCACCAGCCCGCACGCAAGTGCGGCGCTAGATGCGCGGCAGCGTGATCTCCTGCTGGCCTTGATATTTCCCCTGCTTGTCCGCGTAGGATCGCTCGCAGACTTCGTCCGCCTCGAAGAAGATCACCTGGGCGATGCCCTCTCCCGCGTAGATCCGGGCCGGCAGGGGTGTGGTGTTCGATATCTCGAGGGTGGCGTGCCCTTCCCACTCGGGCTCGAAGGGTGTCACGTTGACGATGATACCGCATCGCGCATAGGTGGACTTGCCCAGACA
>DASRUH010000002.1:0-2286 GCA_035655535.1 Methylomirabilis sp. (SeqCode) | reverse complement strand
CATGATTTTGGGCTGCATCGCCAGCGCCCGGGCGATCGCCACCCGCTGCTGCTGGCCGCCGGAGAGATTCGCCGGGTAGGCATTGGCTTTCTCCGGGATCCCCACCCGCTCCAGAAGCTTCATGGCGACCTTCTCCCCCTCCGCCCGGGAAAGCCCTTTGACCTTCACCGGAGCCAGCACGATGTTCTCCAGCGCGGTCATGTGCGGGTACAGGTTGAACGACTGAAAGACCATGCCGATCTCGGCTCGGAGCCGGGTGAGGTCGAGGGCGGGGTCGTTGAGGCTCTGGCCGTCCACGATAATCTCTCCCGACTGGATCGGCTCCAGCTTGTTGATGCAGCGAATGAGCGTGCTCTTGCCCGAGCCGCTCGGCCCGCAGGCGACCACCACCTCACCCGCGGCGATGTGGAGTGTGACGTCTTTGAGGACGTGGAGGGGGCCGAACCACTTGTTGACGTCCTTGAAGCGGATCACGCTAAAACCCCGTTTGATCGGTCGCGCCCACTGTATACGCGTGGTCCCCTTCTGTCAAACGGTCTCCGGGCATCGGCGGGCCGAGGGGGGCGGCTTTACTTCGGGCCGGAGATGCGCTACATTTCTTGGAGGAAATGTTGCGCGCGCCCGGTCCGGTCCCCGCCGGAGGAGGCCCCGGTGAATCCGGGCGCGGTCGCTGCGAGACCCCCCTGTACCCATGAAGCGCGAGATCATCGTCAACTCTTCCACGGTCGAGACCCGCGTGGCGGTCCTCGAGGACGGTCACCTGGCGGAGCTCATGATCGGGGACGCCCGGAGCGAGGGGTTGGCCGGCAACATCTATAAGGGGCGGGTGCTGAAGATCCTACCCGGGATGCAGGCCGCCTTCGTCGACATCGGTCTCAACAAAGACGCCTTCCTGTACGTCCGCGATATCTACGAGGACCTCGAGGACTACGAGCGGTTCTTCGCGGCGGGTGAGGAGGCCGAAGGGGAAGAGCGGGTGCCCGCCCCGCCGCCCAAGCGGCCACCCCGCCAGGGACAACCTTCGATCGAGGATCTGCTGCACGAGGGGCAGGAGCTGCTGGTCCAGGTGGCGCGGGAGCCGTTGGGGACCAAGGGCGCCCGGATCACCTCCCACATCACTCTGCCGGGCCGCTTTCTCGTCTACATGCCGACCGAACAGCACATCGGCATCTCGCGCAAGATCGAGAGCGAGGCGGAGCGGGCGCGCCTCCGCCACATCGTCCAGGAATTGAGCATGGGGACCGAGGGGGTGATTGTTCGGACGGCGGGCATGGGAAAGAAACGGGATGAGATCGCCGCCGATCTGGAGTTCCTCCGCTCCCTCTGGCGACAGACCCGGGCCCGGGCCGAGACGGTCACCGCGCCCGCCCTGGTCCAACGGGACCTCGACCTGGTCTTCCGGATTTTCCGCGACCTCTTTACGCGCGACGTCACCCGCTTGGTGGTGGATAGCGAAGCGGAATACGAGCGGTGTCTCGATTTCGTCGCGTCGCTGTTTCCCGACCTCCGCTCCCACCTCTTCCTGTACACCGAGGAGGGATCCATCTTCCGGTCGTTCGGGGTCGAGCGGGAGATCGAAAAGGCGCTCCGGCCCAAGGTGTGGCTCAAGTCGGGCGGGTATCTCGTCATCGAAGAGACCGAGGCACTGGTCTCGATCGACGTCAATACGGGTCGGTACGTCGGCAAGCACGACTTTGAGGAAACCGTCTTCAAGACGAATCTGGAAGCGGCCCGGGATATCGCGCGGCAGGTGCGCCTCCGGGATCTCGGGGGGATCGTCATTATTGACTTCATCGACATGGCGCGGCAGGAGCACCGGGATCGTGTCCTGGCGGAGCTGAAAGAACACTTGAAGGCCGACCGCTCGCCCACCAACGTTTCCCTCCTCTCGGAACTGGGCCTCGTCGAGATGACCCGCAAGCGGGTGAAGCAGGGGCTCCTCCGCTCGCTCAGCGTGACCTGCCCCTCCTGCGGGGGGACCGGCCTGCTCCGGGCCGTGTCGTCCCTCGCCCGCCAGATCCTGCGCGAGGCGGAATGGATGATGGTGAAGCGCAAACCGGCGTACCTCAAGATCCGCGCCCACGGCGAGGTCGTCAACTGGCTGCGGGCGGAGGAGGCGGAGGGCATCGAGGCGCTGCGGCAGAAGTACGGGACCGAGCTCTCCCTCATCCCCGAAGAGGGCTGGACCGCCCAGAAGTATCAGGTCGTCGAAGGCTAACCTCCCGCGATCCCCCAATCCACCGGGCGGTCTGCGCAGCCGTCCACACCGCTTCCGGTTCCTTGACA
>DASRUH010000001.1:0-2495 GCA_035655535.1 Methylomirabilis sp. (SeqCode) | reverse complement strand
CCCCGGCGGCCACCGGGATCAAGATGACGTTGTAGGCCATGGCCCAGAAGAAATTCTGCTTCATGGTTCGCATCGTGCGTGTGCCGAGGGCGATGGCGGTCACAACCGCGCGCAGGTCATCGGTGATCAGCGTCACGTCCGACGCCTCGATCGCGACGTCGGTCCCGGTGCCGATGGCGATGCCCACATCCGCTTGGGCAAGGGCGGGGGCGTCATTGATGCCATCCCCGACCATGGCCGCGACGTGACCCTCCGCCTGTAGCTTCCGCACCTCGCTGGCCTTCTCCTCCGGCAACACCTCGGCCAGCACCCGGTCGATCCCCACCTCTCTCGCAATGGCCTCCGCAGTCCTGCAACTGTCACCGCTCATCATCACCACCTGAAGTCCCAGACGCCGGAAAGCCGCGACCGCCTCGCGGGCATGTGGCTTGAGCGTATCGGCCACCGCAATCATCCCGGCCAAAGACCCGTCGACCCCCAGGAAGACCGGGGTCTTCCCTTGGGCGGCCAGCCGCTCACCCTCCTCCACCCACCCGTCGAGGGCAAAACCCTGCTCCTGCATGAGCTTGAGATTCCCGAGCACGACGCGCCGCCCCTCCACCGTCGACCGAACGCCATGACCCGGGATGGCCTCGAAGCCTTCAGGGGTCACAAGCACCAACCCCTCCGCCTTCGCGCGCGCCACGATCGACTCCCCCAGGGGATGCTCCGAGCCCCGCTCTGCACTCGCCGCCAATCGCAGCAGCTCCCGCTGCGCGGCGTCCAAGGACTGAGGACTGAGGTCTGAGGTCTGAGGGATCCGGTCGTCGGACGTTCGACCGTGGACGTTGGACTTTGGACCCTCGCCTTCGGTCATCGGTCGTCGGTCGTCGGTCATCGGTCGTAAAACGATGATGTCGGTCACCGACGGTTCCCCCCGGGTCAGCGTCCCGGTCTTGTCCAGCACGACACTCGTGAGCTTCGAGGTCACTTCGAGGGCCTCGGCCCCCCGAAAGAGGATGCCGTGCTCCGCCGCCTTGCCGACGCCCACCATCACCGCCGTCGGGGCCGCGAGCCCGATGGCACAGGGACAGGCGATCAGGAGAACGGCCATCAGGTTGCTCAACGCGAAGACGAGGGCCGGCGCTGGCCCCCAGACCGCCCAGACCCCGAAGGTGACCAGCGCGATGCCGACGACGGCCGGGACAAACACCGCCGCGATCCGGTCGGCCAGCTGTTGGATCGGCGGCTTTGAGGCCTGGGCCTGCTCGACGAGCCTGATGATCTGGGCCAACGCTGTCTCCCTTCCGACCCTCGTGGCCTCAAAGGTGAAAGCCCCGGTCCTGTTGAGGGTGGCCCCGAAGACGGCTGCCCCCGGCCGTTTCTCGACCGGAAGACTCTCGCCGGTCAGCATCGATTCATCCACCGCCGACGCCCCCTCGCGCACAACGCCGTCCACCGGGATCTTCTCCCCGGGGCGGACCACGATCCAGTCTCCGACCTGGACCTGCTCGATGGGGATGTCCTCCTCGACGGGACCGGCGTCGGATCGACGGAGCACGCGGGCCGTCTTTGCCTGAAGCCCGATCAGCTTCTTGATCGCCTCGCCGGTCCGACCCCGCGCCCTCGCCTCGAGCCACCGGCCGAGGATGATGAGGGTATGGAGGACCGCCACTGTCTCAAAGTAGACGGCCGCCTGCTGCTCGGTCGCAAAGAAGGAAGGGGCAACCGTCGCCATCACGCTGTAGAGATATCCGGCGTTCGTCCCGAGGGAGACCAGCGTGTTCATGTCGGCGGTCCGGTGCCGTAACGTCGTGATGAAACCGCGGTGAAACTGCCAGCCGACCCACCAGTGGACCGGAGTGGCCAGGAGCAACTGCACCCACGGACTCGACAGGAGCGGCGGGACCCAGGCGGCGACGCCGTGAAGCCCCATATGGGGAAGGGCCCCGATCACGATCAGGATGCTGAGCAGGGCCCCCACCAGAAATTTTCGCTTGAGCTCTCTCGCCTCCCGTTCCCTCAGCGCCTTTTCCCGGTCTGCACCGATTTCCGAACCCGTGATCTCCAGGGGGGTATAGCCCGAGTCCTGGATCGCCCGTCTGAGATCGGTCAGGGTCGTGGCCCCGGGCAGATACGCAATCATCGCCTGCGCCGTGGCGAGGTTCACGCTCGCCCGGATCACACCCGGAAGCGCCGTGAGCGCCTCTTCGATCCGGCGGACGCAGGAGGCACAGTGCATCCCCTGAATGGGAATCACCACCTCCTCGTGAGGGACTTCGTATCCCAGGCCCCGAACCGCACGACGCAGGGCATCGATCGAAGCTCGCGAAGGATCGAAGCGCACCGCCGCCCGCTCGGCTGCGAAGTTGACCGAAGCCTGCTCGACCCCAGGCACGGCCTGAAGCCCCTTCTCAATCCGACCGGCGCAGCTGGCACAGTGCATCCCCCGGATCGGAATATCGATGCTGACCCCCCGCGCCGTTTGCTCTTCCATCTGCCTTCTTGCCATGACG